>CAYWMG010000293.1:0-9099 GCA_964459245.1 uncultured Candidatus Bathyarchaeia archaeon | reverse complement strand
CGAACATCTACCGTGCTCAAGAGGGTGAAATGGACTATTTTTGGATAGGCACAAGCCTAGCCAATGGTGCCTTCGTGCAATTCGGCTACAGTCTTCAAGTAGGAAACTACTGCTTGGAAGGGAAAATAATCAGCGGCGAGTCTACCTGCCTAGCGTACTGGGACACAATCGGCCTCTACGATGTCCGCTGGCAGTGGCAATATTGGCCTAACATGTATGGCGCAGACTACTATTGGGGAATAGGAACCTATAATTCAGCTGGTTTCAACGGCACATGGCACACCTACTCAATAGTGGCTAATGGTACTGCCTGGAGCCTTCAACTAAACAGCAAGGAGGTTGATCGCATCCTCTTCCAGCCAACCCATTCGAGCAATCCCGTTAGCTTCATCGCTGAGAAAAATATCCCTTCTCAACAATACAGAGAAAAACTTGGACCAGCCGAATTCCGTAACTTAGCGTACCTAAAGGAAGACGGCTGGCATCCAGCCAGAACGTTAACTGCGTTCGTAAGCTGCGTTCCACACTGCAATATTCTGAACCCTTTCGGAATTGCCGTCGATGGCCCTAACGGTCACCTGATCGCAGGCTCAGGGATAAAGCAACCAGTCAACGGCGCGCTACTATGGACAAACAATTGATCGCCTAAATCTTCGAGCCCCTGGCCCCACTTCCATAGCCTCAACGTCAATCCATAGTGAAAAACGCATGTGTGGGAGTCAACAGCGTGCCTATATTTGACGTGCTAATTACATATTCATATACTGATGATCCGACATGAACGTTCAAAAGCTTGATAAGAAATCAAAAATCTTGATGGCATGTCTCATTCTAACTGAAGTTATGTTCTTTTCATTCTCAACTTCAGGAGTCTATGCACAGCCCCCAGATTTTGGCATGACAATTTCCCCAACTTGCCCTATTTCCCGAACCTGCTTTACTCTCGAACCGAAGCAAATTGGTTTAACAGCCACATACACGATCCAATATTTTGCGTATAACGGATTTATGGACAATATCACCGAAACCGTGTCAATTGTTCCTACGGTACCCCGGTCGGATACACCCTTCTCGATGGGAAGGTTCTTCCTATCAGAGCCTACGAGTGACACCTTGTCTCTGAATGATCTTGTCGCAGGCACCACATACACGTTAACAGTTACCGCAGTGTCGGCAGGCGGAATTACTCACGCGGTAGTTACAACTCTGAATACCCCCACGGCAAGTGCCGCAGATAGTGATAGTAACGGCGTGATCGGGAGCGGCAACGCTCCTATTCCAGATTTCAATATGTTCATCACTCCAGCAACACAAGCAGCCGGAGTTGGCGTAACGAGTGTTACGTATTACCTTTCGTATACTCCCATCAATGGCTTCACTGGCCCAATCGATGAGAAGGTCACAAACCTCCCACCGCAGTTTGTAGCATTCTTCTCTCAACCGTATCCTCCACCATCTAGTCCATCATACGGCAGATGCTACGTCAAATTGAATACCCCAAGGTCATGCACAGATGCTCTAACAATATACCTCACCATAGGAAACAATACAAATATTGGAACGTCCGTGCCAGGGAAGACTTTATCGTTAATAGTTACAGGGAACGCAGAGGGTGGATTTCCGTCGCACTATGTAACAATACAACTGACCATTCCATAGTAATATGTGATGGAAATGGCTCATTCGATTTGTTAGACAAAAACGTAAACATTGCCCAAACCACTGGATAGTTCGACAGGTCCAGAAAGAGAAAGCCCAACCACTACAGATCATTGGAGCCGCGAATCAAACGTTTGTGATAGACCCTACGGGGGAAAGTGAGGATTTTGGGAATGAAAGGGAAAATTTTCAGTATATATAACTGCCGATTGAATGGGTAGATAATTGTTGACAAGTCTTATCTCTAGGGTAGAATTCTTCAAGTTTGGAAGATTAAGGTGATCCAGTTAAGTCATTATTGGTCTTCCCGGAGTGAGAGCGCCGAGGAGGGGCGTAATGAAAGAAATACCCAACATAGGAGATGAAAAATGAATGTCTAAGAGAAAGGCTATCACAAAGATACAATCGGCCGTAATTGCTGTTGTCCTCATAGCGATCATTGTTGGCGCTTACTTCTACTACGCATCTCAACTGGCTCCAGTTCAGAAACCGGTAACCCTCGTCATAGCAATGGACACCTCTAGCATTGTATCCCTCGATCCTGCTAAAGCGTACGAGTTCGAGAGTGTACTGATCGATAATAATGTCTACAATAAGTTGGTTAGCTTCAAAGGGACTGATTATAGCACTGTCTATCCGGAGCTTGCTGACAGTTGGACGGTTGCCAGCGACGGTATGACTTGGACCTTCAACCTGAAGCATGGCCTCACCTTCCCCAGCGGAACACCCATAAACGCTGCCGCGGTCGTATACTCATTCCAGAGAATTGTGCAACTCCAACAGCCGCCCTCATGGGTAATCACCAAATTCGGTATAACGAACAAGACCAATGCAGTCACAGCGTTGGACGATTACACTGTTCAGATCAAACTCAATGCTCCCTATGCGAAGGGGCTATTCCTCGCATGCCTCGCCTTCCCAGTAGCGTCAATAGTGGATCCGACAGTTGTGAAGGCGCATGAAACAAAGGGCGACATGGGAGGTGGCTGGCTTTTAGATCACGGCGCTGGTTCAGGCGCTTTCACGATACAAGAATGGCAAAGAGGAGCCCAGATAGTGTTGAATGCCAACAAGAACTACTGGAAAGGAAAACCAGGCGTTGACACTATCCTCATTAAAGAATTGAAAGAGAGCCTAGACCAGAGGATGCTTCTCGAGAGGGGAGATGTTGACATTGCCTGGAACCTTCTATCCGACCAGATTCAAAGTTTGAAAAGCAATAATGACATTACCATAACCTCAGTACCCTCCTTCTCAGTGATCTACGTAGGAATGAATGCTGGTTCCAAACCGTTTAACGACCCTAAGGTGAGAGAGGCTGTTAGGTGGGCGATTGATTACAACGGTATCATCAACGATATTCTGAAGGGTTCAGCGACTGGGCTACAGACAATAATCCCCAAAGGCATAGCTGGATACGACCCGCAAGCACCATTCACTCAAGACATAGCGAAGGCTAAGAGCCTACTAGCCGATGCCGGGTACCCTAACGGCTTCACGGTTGATCTCACAACGCCTGCATCCATATCTGGCGCACCCACGGCAGATATTGCGGCCAAGATAAAGAGTGACCTAGCCAAGGTGGGTATTACTGTGAACATACAGCTCTTAACCTATGCGGAGCTTCTCGTAAAGTACAGGGCTCAATCGCTTCAGATGATGATCGGAAGGTGGGGTTCAGACTATGCCGATCCAGACTCGAACGCTGCAGCATTCGCCCTGTGTAGGACAACTGGCCCAACCGATACCGCAAAGCAGCTTGCTTGGAGAAACAAGTATGCAAACAATGCCACGTCTGACCTGGTTCAGAAGGCTGTGAAGGAACTGGACGATACGCAACGAATGAATGACTACAAGCAGATTACCACCACCATACTGCACGACGGACCGTTCGCGCTGCTCTTCCAACAGGTATACCAGAGAGCTGTCCGTAATACTGTGAAGGGTTTCACGGTTTCGCCCTTGACTCTTGAAGATTTCAGCACAATAACGAAGCAAACCTAAGAGCGCTTTCTCACCCCCCCTTTTTTATTTCTTTTTTTTATGGCGGAATAGAATCATGAACCTAGCGACCTACATTCTGAGACGCCTTGCGTTAATGATCGTTGTACTTTTTGGAGTTCTGGTAATCACTTTCCTGGTTTCTCATGTAATTCCTGCAGACCCGGTAGTCGCAGCCTTGGGATCGCAAGCCCCGGATTACCTCATCCAAAAAGTTAGACACGAATGGGGATTGGATCTTCCACTACAGCAGCAATTCATCAACTACATGTGGGATGTGCTTCACGGAGACCTTGGAATATCCATTCGTACCAACCGACCCGTAGCAGAAGACCTTCTACAGTACTTTCCAGCAACCATAGAACTTTCAACAACCGCAATTATCATGGCGGTACTGCTCAGCATACCGTTAGGAATCATCTCAGCAGTGAGGAGAAACAAGCTATCGGATCACCTCACGAGGGTCTTCTCAATTTTCGGAATCTCTATGCCCGTCTTCTGGCTCGGCCTACTTCTGCTGGCGGCACTCTACTTCAGGCTCCACATCCTACCAGGGCCTGGACAACTCAGCTTCCAAGTAAGCCCACCACCAAGAGTTACCGGTTTTCTCACTATTGATAGCTTGCTAGCTGGAGACTTGGGGGCCTTCTTCAATTATCTTAGTCACCTCATCCTGCCCGCCTTCGTCTTAGGGTTCGCCTCACTTGCGTCCATTACTAGAATTACGCGGTCGAGCATGCTTGAAGTGCTGAGACAGGATTACATTAGGACAGCCAGAGCAAAAGGTCTGAGTAGCCGTGTTGTCATAAACAGGCATGCGCTCAAGAACGCCCTAATCCCAACCACCACAGTCATCGGTTTAAGGTATGGAAGCCTGCTAGAAGGCGCAGTCTTGACCGAGACCATCTTCGCTTGGCCTGGCGTGGGTCTATACGTTGTTGGTGCGATTCTGTTCCTTGATTTTCCTGCAATCATGGGATCTGTTCTGGCAATCGCAGTAGTCTACTCGGTTGTAAATTTGGTAGTTGACCTTGTATACGGTTTTCTGGACCCGCGGATGAGAATAGGTGATTGAAGAGTTTGTCCAGGTTGTCGATCGTGATCGAACGTTGGAAGCAGGAGCATAGGTCGCAAATAGACGATAGCAAGTATTCACTATATCTCTGGAAGCGAAGTCCACTCTCGATGATGGGCCTTGCCATAGTAGCAGCCCTTATCGTGGTAGCCGTTCTCGCTCCCTACATTGCTCCTTACAATCCGATCGAACAAGACCTGAGCATGAGGCTTTCACCCCCAAGCAGTAGTCATATCTTTGGAATGGACACACTTGGACGGGACATTTTCTCAAGAGTTGTGTACGGTTGCAGAATCACCCTAGAGATTGCGTTTGTGATCACGCTGGTTGGAGGAAGCGCTGGAAGCATTGTTGGTGTGATAGCTGGCTACGCAGGCGGAAAAGTTGATGAGATCCTAATGCGTGTAACTGACATGTTCCTCGCCTTTCCGAGGCTGATTCTTGCTTTAGCCTTTGCCGCAGCTCTAGGGCCGAGCTTGATAAATATGTTAATTGCGATTTCAGTTGTCGATTGGCCTATCTACGCTCGGTTGGCGAGAGGCCAAGCACTCTCAGCTAAGAGGGAGGATTTCGTCGAGGCGGCTCGAGCCATGGGCGCAGGAAACTGGCGCGTAATATTCCTGCACATACTTCCAATCTGCCTTTCTCCAATCATTGTCCAGGTTAGCTTACGCTTAGGCGATGTGATACTGACGGCTGCTGGTTTAGGCTTCCTAGGTCTCGGCGCACAGCCGCCTACCCCTGAGTGGGGTGTCATGGTTAGTGACGGGCGGAACTTCATACTGAACGAATGGTGGATCGCGACCTTCCCTGGATTAGCAATAATGGTTGTCGTTCTCGGCTTCAACCTCATTGGAGACGGTGTCAGGGATATCATGGATCCAAGGCTTAGGAGGTAAAGCAGGTGAGAGACCTACTAGAAGTGAAGGATCTTCACACCAACTTCTACACTTACCGGGGCGTTGTCAAAGCTCTTGGCGGGGTAGATCTCAAAATCGGACGTGAAGAATTCTTTGGCTTAGTTGGAGAGACGGGCTGCGGGAAATCTGTCACCGCACTTTCCATCTTGAAACTGATTGAAGAGCCGGGCAGAATTGAGTCGGGGGAAATTCTATTCGACGGACAAGACCTCTTGAAGTTAACCGAAGAAGAGCTGGAGAGAGTTCGTGGAAAGGATATCTCGATGATCTTTCAAGAACCAAAAACTGCACTGAATCCGGTGCTCAACATTGGTTTTCAGATAGCGGAAGCAATCTCCCACGCTTACAATATCACCCTAGACGAAGCGTTGGATCGGGTTGAGAATGTTCTGAGAGAGGTTGAGATGGCTGACCCAACGAACGTCGCGAAAAAGTATCCACACGAACTGAGCGGAGGCATGGCTCAGAGAGTCCTCATTGGCATGGCCATCTCCACTGAACCGAAGCTACTGATCGCTGACGAGCCCACATCCTCCTTGGACGTCTCGGTTCAATCACAGATAATGAAACTCATAAACACCCTCATCGAGAAACGTAGAATCTCTGTGCTCCTGATCACACACAACCTCGGCGTTGTCGCTGAGAACTGTTCAAGAGTCGGCGTCATGTACGCGGGGAATGTTGTTGAATGCGCTGATGTCAAGACCATCTTCTCAGACCCTGCGCATCCCTACACGAAAGGATTGATTGACGTCATCAAAATGCGCGGGGAAAGGGGAAAACTCTCAACCATAAGCGGACTAGTTCCAGATCTCGTCAACCCTCCATCGGGTTGTAGATTTCACCCCCGATGTCCACAAGCAATGCCTGTCTGTCGAGAAAGACAGCCGAAATCTGTGACGCTGAGCCCAGGACATTCTGTGTCATGTTTCTTGTACAGCGAAGCCTGATCAACCATGGAGAACAACTCACTTCTCAGAACTGAGAACCTCACAAAATACTTCCCCGTAAAAGGCGGCCTTCTTGAGAAAGTGGTTGGATACGTGAAGGCAGTTGACGGCATCAACTTAGACGTCAAGAGAGGAGAGATATTGGGACTGGCTGGAGAATCAGGTTGTGGAAAAACCACCCTGGGAAGGACGATTCTGAGATTGATCGAACCCACAGCGGGTAAGATTCTATTCGATGGAAGAAATATTCTGGAGTTGAAAGGACCAGAACTTAAGGAACTTCGTCGAAACATGCAAATTATCTTCCAAGATCCATTCTCGTCGCTACACCCCAGAAAAATGGTTAAGGACATAATCGGTGAACCATGGATCATACATGGTTTAGGTGAAAAGTCTCAGCTCAGGGATAAGTTGGTGGAGATCCTTCAACTCGTAGGCCTACGAGAAGATCACCTCTACAGGTTTCCACACGAATTCAGCGGCGGACAAAGACAAAGAATAGCGATCGCAAGAGCGCTAATCCTGAGGCCTAAATTTCTAATCTTAGATGAACCCACCTCGGCCTTGGACGTTTCAGTCCAGGCAACAGTCCTCAACCTGCTTTGGAACTTGAAGAAGGAGCTTGGATTAACCTACCTTTACATTACCCACGATCTTGCCGTTATGAAATATCTCTGTGACAGAGTCGCTGTTATGTATCTTGGAAAAATTGTTGAAGTAGCCGAAAAGGAGCGCCTATTCCGGAATCCCGCTCACCCATACACTCAAGCTCTCTTATCCGCTATCCCAGTAGCAGACCCAGAGATCAAAAGAGAAAAGATCTATCTCAAAGGTGAAGTCCCAAGCCCGTTCAACCCACCCGAAGGCTGCAGGTTCAGATCCAGATGCCCACACGCCATGAAGGCATGCGAGTCTGAACCCCAACTCATTAAGATTGAGCCTGGGCATTCAGCGGCATGCTTCCTATACCCCTAAACGAGTTTTCCGTGAAGAATCTGACCAGAGCGAGCAAGATGGGCTTCGCCTTGGGCCACACTGACTCCACGAACCGTAACTTACGCGTTACATGGGCACAGCCGCCCATATTGGGACACCTTTTATAGTAGGCTCGCCGGTTGCCTACGCAGTATGCTGGAGATCTTACCTGCGCGGATGAGAGGAGGGCCGTCAGGCCTCTACCGATTATCGAGGCGAGTATTATCTTTCGTATAACTAGACAATAGGACGGTGAAAAGCGAGATGGGTTATGAGGATCGACGTTCTCGAGCTCCGAGACAGATGACGAAAGTCAAATGCTCCGACTGCGGTGCAGACACGGAAGTGCCGTTTGTACCAACAACGGGCAGACCAGTCTACTGTAGAGAGTGCTTCCAAAAGCACCGAAGGTTCTAGGCGAGTGGCCTGGAACTGATGGGTACCGGAATTTCCTTATTTTTATTTCATCACTGAGTCTCTGACTATGACCAGAAGATATTTGTCCCTGCACTTATCATTCTGGAAAAATCTGGATGTGCGCGAAACATAACAACCAGTACCGGTCATTTACATCTCGGTAGGAAGAAAAGCATAGTTCGTGTATTCCTTATAGAATTTATCAGAATTCACGCCGTAATCAGTTGGTGTGCGTTCTCTTGCATAGGCTTCATTCTTGGAATGTCGTCCTTGTCAACGTCTGAATACTTGGGACGTTTTTTGGTTTTTTTTGTCTCTACGTTTTGCATCCTTTCGTTCACGTTTGCAACAAACAATTATTATGATGTTGACTCTGATCGAATAAATCCGAAGAAGGTGCATTTTAACGCAATGGCGGGAGGAAGGATTTCAAAAAAGACTGCAGCTCTTGTTAACCTGATTCTGGTTGTTATTGCTTTCCTGACTGTTGCTTTATTTTCCAACCTTGGGGCGTTCGTTTTTTGTATGTTGTTTATTTTTTGGATGTGGGCGTATTCGGCGCCTCCCGTGAGGCTGAAGGGGCGTCCGGGTGTAGATATCGTATGGCACTTCATTGCATTTGTTCTCCTCGTAGTATGGGGGTCTTTCATTGCTGGATCTCTGGGGATGAGTAGTTGGCTGGTTGCAATTTCTCTAGGAGTCTTTAGCTGTATTGCGCAGGTTTGGAATCATCTGAATGATTATGAGTTTGATAAAAAGAGTCGGATAGTAACGTATGCTGTTTCTCGGGGACTGGATACTACAATAGTGACTCTAAAAATTATAGTCGTTCTTCAACTGATTTTGCTCCTTCCATTAATCTTTCTCTACTCGTTACAGTATCTTCTCACAATTGGAGTTTTCATTTCAGGTATTTTGGTAGGCATCTATGTAGCGAATATGAAGAGGAAGGCTATCGGATCGTCATCGGCCTATTACTTTCCTATCATGCTTAGTTTTGCAGTATACATCAACTGTATACTGTCTCATTTCATATCGCTGTTTTTTTCGGTCAACCTATGATTAATTTACTGCTTCTAGCAGAGTAAGCGTCAGGTTGGAC
>CAYWMG010000292.1:0-3805 GCA_964459245.1 uncultured Candidatus Bathyarchaeia archaeon | reverse complement strand
AAGTCTCCCGTCTGAATGATGGTATCTGCGGGTGTTTCGAGCAGCCGCTTTGTGAATTCCTCACCAATATTGCCTGGAACAAGAATCAGGGTTGTATGACCCTGAGCTACTGCCACATCTATCTGGGTGACTATGGACTCGATGAACGTTCTTAGAGCACGTGGTTTCACGATTCCTGTAGTACCTAGGATAGATATGCCTCCCACTATGCCAAGCTTGGGGTTGAAGGTTCTACTACTAACCTTGCCGCCGTCCGGAACACTTATGATAATTTCTGCTGAGGTGTTGGAGGGCAGAGCCTCTCTCACGGATTCTAGAATCATTCTTTTGGGAACGGGGTTTATTGCGGGTTCCCCCACTCTTACCTGCAATCCTGGCTTGGTGACTATACCTACGCCTTCCCCACCTTTGATGACGATCCCACTACCTTGATGAAAACTCACTGTAGCACATATCTCGATGCCGTGGGTGACATCGTACTTCGCATCATCTCCCGCATTCTTCACAACGCTGGCTCGGGCGGTACTGGAGGATATGACTTCACACTTCTTAATTGGAATCTCAATCTCTTTTCCTGAAGAACTCTTGATCTTGACTGCGTTGACTGGGCCAATGGAGAGTGTGAGCGCGGCTGCTTTCGCTGCCGCGGCTGCGCAGGCTCCCGTTGTGAAACCTGTTTGCATCTATCACAATCGCCCTTCGAAAGTAAGCGTGGTTAGTGGACCATTGTAAGAAGTGCATTCATGATAGCAACGGCAACGGCACTTCCGCCTTTCGCGCCACGGGTGGTTATGGATGGTGTTGAGAGTTTTGAGACTGCATCCTTGGATTCCGCTGCCTTGACAAAACCGACAGGCGTCGCAATAATGAGAGATGGCTTAGCAACCTTCTGGTTGATAAGATCAACAATGGTCAAAGCCGCTGTCGGCGAGTTTCCAATAATTACAATATTGTTATCCATTCCATCTTCAGCAGCTATTCGCATTGCGGCAGCCGTACGCGTGATCTTCGCTGTATCTGCTAAGCTTATTGCCCTCTCGTCCTCCGTGTAGGTGAGTATTCTACCTCCTAACCGTTGGATGGTTCGCGCGTTTATTCCGCTCTCAACCATCCTCACGTCGGCTATCACATCCATCCCATTCTTTAGCGCCTCCAGGCCTCTCTTAACAGGATCCTTGCTGAACATCAGCAACTGCGCAAATTCAGGATCGGCAGTGGCATGAACAACCCGCTCCACTATCGGAATTATGAGCGGATCCATGCTTTCGAAGTCTTTGGCTAACATTTGCCTAACGATGTTTAAGCTATACTCAAAAATTTCATCTCCGGCATCACTTCTAGACTCGAACTTTGTCGCTAGGCCTAAATCTTTTAACGCCATGCTGGCCCTATCGAGTATTATTTCAGCCAGTCGACTGTCTGCACCGATCGGTGCACAGTATGCAATCTGAATCTCACCACGTGCCTCGAAGAACAAGGTTCCACGATTTTGTCCTTCCTTCATTCCCAAGAGCCTCGGAATATCCTGCGTAGTATGACGGCTCTCTCCCAAGAGAACGGGAGCTACGATTAGTTTCTCCGCGCCCTCTTCAACCGCTCTCGATAGAGCATCGCGAAGTGACGGATTGCTGAGTTCCATAAACCCAGTTTCAATAATCATGGAGGGGGCGCGTTTTCTTATGATCGCAGCAAGTTTGTCAATGATCTCCTTGTACGAACTCAGCTCACTCCCGTGACCGGCTAGGACTAAACCTATCTTAGGTGTCATGGATGGATAGACCAACCAAACCTTTTAGCTTCACAATTGATTTAATGATTAGTGTTTCCGCCGACAATCATCTTTAGAATATGTAGGCTTGGTGTTGCAATATTTCATGAAGATCCCTAGAATTGTCATAGCGTCTCCTCATAGCGGAGCAGGCAAGACGACGGTGGCTGTGGGATTGATGAACGCGTTTGCCAGCAGAGGATTGCGCGTTCAACCGTTCAAGGTTGGACCTGACTTTATTGACCCCAGTTACCACACAGCGGCAACGAAGGTCCACTCGAAGAACTTGGATACGTGGCTGACCTCGCGAGAAGTCGTGCGCAAGATTTTCGTAAAGTCCAGCCGGATGTGTGATCTCGCTATCATCGAAGGCGTTATGGGACTTTTTGACGGAGCGAAGGGTTCTGATGATTCTGCTAGCACAGCAGAGATTAGCCGAATTCTGAACGCGCCAGTTATCCTTGTCGTTGATGTCAGCAGAATGGCTGGAAGCTCAGCTGCGCTAGTTCATGGTTTCAACACTTTCGATAAGACGTTGAAGGTCAAAGGAGTAATCCTGAATCGGGTGAAAAGCCAGAAACATCTCGAATTGACCAAAGAAGCCATCGAGAGGAGTGGAGTCCAAGTGGTCGGTGCCCTACCAAGTGTGGCGGAGATTTCGATGCCCTCGCGGCATCTAGGGCTGATTCCTGCACTTGAGCATGATAGCCTTGCAGAATTCTTGGTTGGCCTTAGAGAATTCATTGGGAACCATTTGGAACTCGATCAAATACTTGAGATTGCAAAGGCTGCTGACGAACTGGAAGTCAAAGAAGAGGACACTAACTCACCTAAAGCGAAGACCATGTCCAGAGTGGGAATTGCCTATGACGAGGCTTTCAATTTCTACTATCGAGACAATATTGAGCTACTGGAGGCGAACGGCGCCGAAGTTGTACCGTTCAGCCCAATTCATGATTCGAGCCTCCCAAGCAGCTTGGATGGCATATTCTTGGGAGGAGGTTTCCCTGAAGTCTATGCTAAACAACTAGAAGAAAACGTGCAAATGCGTGAATCCATCAAGAAAGCTGTTGAGGATGAGATGCCTGTTTATGCCGAGTGTGGTGGCCTGATGTATCTAGTCAAATCCATGTTAGACCTACACGGCTGCCGGCGTCGAATGGTTGGCATATTGAGCGGCGAGACCGTCATGGGTGCAAAACTTGGATCCTTGAACTATTCACTCGCATATGTGACACGTAAGAACCTACTTAGCAATGCAGGCTTCACCCTTCGCGGACATGAGTATCATTATTCAAAGATTCAAGATGTGCCTGCCGATGCCAAGTTTGCGTACGAGATGAAGATTGGCAAAGGAATATCGGAGCGATGCGATGGTTGGATACAAAATAACCTCCTAGCATCCTACATGCACATTCATTTTGCGTACGACCCACAGATAGCCAGGAATTTCATTGATGCATGCAGGAGATATGAACTGACCTGAAAATAACGAGGTCAAGACAATAGCCCAATTTAAGAGGTAACTACCTTGCCGCTCAAGAGAAGAGTCATTGGAATCAAACGTCAGAAAGGACGATTAGATGAGCCCACAAACCCTCCCCCACCTACGACGAAACGCCTACGCACCATTCCAAGCGAGAACTCATATTGTGCCTACAAATCGAAACAGTTGAAACGAGATTGAAAGCTACAGCCCGACTTGACATAGTCGACAGAAACTTGCTAGAGAAAGCTCAAGACGTCCCATTGACTCTTCGACCCTGGACGAGCATAGCCAACGAATTAGGAATCACCGAAGAAGAAGTGCTAGAACGCTTGAGTAAACTGTTTCAGAAAGGAATCATCAGAAAAGTAGCACCGGCGTTAAGTCCCGAGCGCATAGGGTTAAGAGCCTCAACACTAATCGCCATGAAGGTCCCGGAGAGCAGAATTAGAAAGGTTGCCAAGCTGGTTAGCAAATGCCCAGAAGTATCCCACTGTCACCAACGCGAACACGAGTATAACTTCTGGTTTACAGTGACAGCCCACGATGAA
>CAYWMG010000291.1:0-3588 GCA_964459245.1 uncultured Candidatus Bathyarchaeia archaeon | reverse complement strand
CTTATTGGGGTCGTTACAGAGAAGGACCTCACTAGATGGGTACTCCGCGTTTTTTATGAGCCAAGCCTTCCGGAGGAGATACGTGCCCTCGTGCAGAATCCGGAGATTGAAGCTCTGGCGGGAAGAGCTAGATGTCCTAGTTGCGGAAACTTTCAAGACGAATGCATCTGTGTGAGGACAGCGGTCGCGCCGGAAGAATAGGCGCTCAGCTATTTTGCAGAATAAATAGAGTAAATTATCGCCAAAAATCCGATCAACATAATTATAGTACTAACAAGCAACGCCAAAAGGAGGTTCGAAATCGGATCACTCAATGGTGCGACAACTACGTACAGGAGTCCTTCTATGACAGTTGCTCCGGTAATAAGGGCAAACCCAATCGCGACAAAGAGTAAGGGCCGGCTTGAATTTCTCCTGTAACCCTTCCAGGCCAAGTAGACGATGTATGCGCCTAAGACGAGAGCGACGACTTTGACGATTGTTACGACCCAATCTAATCCAGAGAAAACTCCAAGCAATAGATAGACCAACTATACTTTTGGAATAGAGGCCCACATTCTCGTAAATTTGTCTGCGACATGCTCGTTAACTACAGCTTCTATCCGTACGTCTCCATTCTCGAATCCTACGTCTATTCGCCTAAGGAGGCTCCTATACAGATCGTACCATTTACCATCGGCTGTACGACCAGACTTGACCGCAGCTATCAGACCTGCTTCTACGAGTTCTTCTATTCGACGATAAACTGTGGTTATGGGTATCTGGTACCTCTTGCTTAGGTCAAGTGCGCTTACGGGTTCACTCACGGTAGCTGTCAGAATCTTTCTCGAATACTGGTCAGCCATGGCCGAAAGTATCCGTTGCTTGGCTACCTCGTCGTTGATGATCATTTTCTCGATTCCGACACGGCTCTGAGAGTGCTTCCTTCATTGGTTGACACAAATAAGTGATTTATGCTCCTCATCCCGCCTCTCTAATTGTCCACTGAAATTATTCTATTGATATTCACACGTCGAAACGATGTCGAAGAAGAAACCTTTGAGTTGAGTGTAACAGCTTCGCAATTACAGTATACTTCAGCGAAGCGAAATACCCTAAAACCTAACGCGAACTTCGCAGTGGTCGATGTTCAACAGTGGGATAACGACAATCTAGGCTTGACCCAGATTATGCAGGATGACTATGAGGTTTCCCGTTCCGGCAACAAGCTGGAAGATATTCGTCGTCTAGCTCTTCTCTTGCTTCCTTTTCCTCTACCACGAAGCCCTCTCACAATTAGTTCTTAGACGACTTAAGTCTTTGCATTGAATAGAAATTATTGTCAGCTTGGAATAAGCGCATACTGCGATGTGTATGCTACTACCAATCTTCAGGTTAGTTTTGTGCCGCAGCTATGACAGAAGCTTGCACCAGTGGCCACAACATCGTCGCACTTTGGACATTTTCTAACGGGTATGCTGGGTTGGGATGGCGCTGCGCTAATGTCTTGGCCGCAGTTAGGGCAGAACTTTGATGTTGATGGGATATGAGCTTGGCATTTTGGACAGATGATGAGGATAATTGATGAGCCAGCATTGCTTGGTGCTGGTTGAAATAAGGGCGGGATCATGACCATGCCTGCGCCGAACGCGGCTCCTCCTCCCGTCGACTTCCCAAGCGACGCTGCGGCATCCTTCACCGTCTCCATTCTTATCACCTCATCCGATGAAACTCCTCCTGACTTCAGCCAGAAGAGGCGGTCCCTGAATTCGGGCGTGGTGTCGATTCCTTCAAATTTTAGGTCAATCATCTGGACGCCCAAACGTTTGAAGTAGTCTACAAGGTTCGCCTTCACCTCGTTTGAGGTATCATCGAGTTTAGTGAAGACTGTACGCAAATCATACTTGGAGAGGGTGTCGATCATTTTCTCGTTGATGAATCCTCGCAAGTAATTGTTGACTTCGGGGGTGGAGTATGCGTTCTGTCCACCCACGACTCCGTTAACGAATAGTGTCGCATCTTCAATTTTGAACCAGAATGTTCCGAAAGTCATTAGGGGGGCGAGTTCGGTTGTTTGAGCACGATTACCAAACTTGCCAGCGAACTGCTTCGTAGAGATGAAAATTACGTTAGATTTGAATGGTGTCTTCTGAAAACCGGAAATTCGTGAGAGAAGAGTGGTCAGTAATGGTAGGTTGAGTGTTGTGAGTGTGTGGCGGCCTGGACCGAACGTATCATAGGCTTTGCCATCTCTGAAGAAGACCGCCATCTCATATTCGTGGACTATGAGTTGGGCTCCCCAAGTAATGTCTTCAACTGGGTAACGCCATACAACGTCATCCGCTCCGGCTGAAACCCACTCAATGATTTGCGGCATGGTGTCTACACCTTTACTCCTTCAATGATCGATTTTCGTTGATCGAAAGCTAGCTCCAAACTACTAATTGAGTCATCAAGCTGTAGCTCAGTGTTACGCACGCCGTCCAACCTGTTTTGAGTCAGGTTGCCTCGGAGTGCCGTAGTCATATCAGAAGTCTTCCTCGCTAGATCCATCAGTTGTGAGTCGTAGCCTAGCATTCGGTCGAGGTCGGGTTCCTCAATTCTTACCGAATCGAAGAATCCAGTGTAACCGTATGAGGCGTGGTTGATTTTCTCAGCCACCCTGTCCGTCTTGGCGATCAAGCGGTTCATGGGTTCAACAAGCTCCGTAAGCTTGTTGTCAATCAACGCCTGAAGGCAGGTTGTGAGGTCGTCTCGTGTATGCTCCATTAGCTGGTAAACGTAGGTTCTCACGATGCGATCTGCCTCTCGTCTTTGCTCTCTCAGCTTGTATCCTCGAAAACCTGGTAGGACGAGCATTAATCTCTCCAATGGACGTTCGCTCTCTTGCACTCTTTCCAGAGGAGGCTTCGCTGCCAAAATTACCTGCCTTTACATGACTTCGAGAATTAGCATTTAAGGATTTGAGGGAGCTTCAATATGACGACTGGGTTAGAATAGCTTGAATTCTTCCTTTGGAACGTCGCCTTTGATTACGTCACCTGACGCTCCATCCATTAGGACTTGGTACCTGGAATTCTTGTATTCGTACGTAATGAACCAGACGGGGGAGTGCAGGTAGTAGCTTCCTTTCACGTCCATGCTTGTCTTGACGTCAACGACTCGGTCCACTTTCTCCTTAGCCAAGCACTCATGTAAGTTCTGAATCTCATCTTTAGCCTGCTGAATCGCCTCATCGGATTCCATCTCACTATTCAGAACTTTGGCGTCCTTGTCAACCTTGGTTGCTTCAAACGGAATCTTACCAGACAGCGAGATGTGGTAGGCTCTTGTTGGAAAGTCACTTTCTCTACGTGCCAATACGAGCCAATCATAGTGATTGGTGATCTCTCCCTCTTTCTCTACGGCTGGAGCGAGGCGCTCGAAAATTCCCTTATATTGAGTTGAAGCTTCACCGCTGACAACCCAGAATGGAAGATATACTAGGCTTTGCTCCGCCAGGGAAGATTTTTTCGAGAAGTCCTTTGGTGCCATGAAACTGTTGCCCATCCAATTGCGAACTCTGGCAAAGACTAGGTCAGCTTGAAGAGTGTTCATTATGAGGGAGTG
>CAYWMG010000290.1:0-3283 GCA_964459245.1 uncultured Candidatus Bathyarchaeia archaeon | reverse complement strand
GTGAGAGATCTTGGAAGCAAAGCTGGCCCCTACCTTAAACGCGCGGAGGAAGAAGGAGCCTTCGATGGACCACGGATAGTGCAAGCGGCCAAGTCTCTGGCCCAGACGGGTGGGAATGATGACGTGCCCACGCTGCCCATTGAAATTTCTGAAGAGCTATCATATTCCTACTATTGCGATGGTCCTTGGGAGTGCCGCAAAGCAGTCAGAAAAGTAATTCGCGACGGTGGAGATCTAATCAAGGTTTACTCTTCGGGCAGCATGGCTCAGGGAACTAAAGTCAGTCGCCAGTTCACGCTTGAAGAACTGGAGGCGATAGTCGACGAAGCGCGCGCCGTAGGCTTGAAAGTCGCGTCTCATGCGTATGGAGAAGATGCCCTAACCAACTCCATAAAAGCTGGAGTGTCCTCGATCGAGCACGGGATAGGACTCACACCCGAGATTGCGAAGGAAATGCGACGGCAAGGGACATTCTATGTTCCAACGCTAAGTGCATACTTGGCTATGAAAACGAAACCAACAGAACAACAGTCTATCCTAATCAAGAAACATCTCACGGAAGATATTGAACTCGCCAAACAGGCGGGCGTCAAAATTGTATCGGGCTCGGACTTCATCGGATGCGACACGGAACCACACGGAGAGAACTATCTCGAGATCATTAACCTAGCCAAGTACATAGGAAGCCAAGAAGCCTTGATGGCCGCCACCTCTCGGGCGGCGGAATGTCTTGGATTGGAGAAGTGCGGTTTGGTCAAAACTGGATACGAGGCGAATCTGGTTGTTGTTAAGGGAAACCCCGTTGAGGATGCAAAGAACCTCGCACCAAGCCACGTGCTTTATGTCGTCCGTAAGGGCAGACTTCACACGGTCAATGCATAAGGCTTGTGTCGGAGGGCCAGGGGATGACCAATTTAGTTTTGAAGGGTGGACTCTTTGACGGTGAGACCTACACTGAGAATGGAGTTGTTGTAATAGATCCTGAGAAAGGAACGATCGTCGACGTGGCGAATGAAGGTGAGGTTGATCTTCCTAGAGACGCCAAGGTTCTGGGACAACCTGGCCAGACAATAATCCCCGGTTTGATAGACACGCATTTGCACTTTTTCGGATCCAAGGCATATGACTTGACGGCATGGGTAACGACGCCTGAGACTCTCGCAGCCCTGAGAAGCGTTGCACACGTTCGGAATCTGTTAATGTCGGGCTACACGTGCGTGAGGGAGATGGGAAGCAAGGGGGGTGCGTTCCTTGCTCGTGCAGTCAGGGAGGGTGTGATAGATGGCCCCGAGATCCTCTCGTGTGGACGTTCGTTGGGGCAGACCGGCGGTGATGACGATCCAATCAACCTGCCGCTCCACATTGCCCAAGAACTCTCATACTCGTACTTTGGAGACGGCCCGTGGGAGTGCCGTAGAGCCGTCCGAAAAGTCTTGCGAGACGGGGCAGATTTCGTCAAGGTTTATGCCGCTACTGGAAGCACACCGGAGCTATATACGTCGGCAACTTTGCGACGCCAATTGACCGTTGAGGAACTCAAAGCCATAGTCAACGAAGCTCATAGTGTGGGCGTCAAAGTGGCTGGTCACGCGATCGGCGAAGATTCGATGAGGAATGTTGTTGAAGCGGGAGTTGACTCGATAGAGCACGGGGTCTGTCTCACACCCGAGATTGCCCAGGAAATCAAGAAAAGAGGCATCTATTATACTCCGACGCTGGCTATCTTCGTCACAAATCCGTCTTTGAATGCCTTCATCGAAGAACCCAACAAACCAGACACACTCTTCGTAAGAAGGCATGCAACGACAGACTTGCAGATTGCGAAGGAGTATGGACTAAAAGTTGTCAGCGGTTCCGATTTCGGTGGGACAGACCAGCAGCCCCACGGCCGGAACCAGATAGAAGTCTTTGCGTTGGCCAAGTCTTTCGGAAATAAGGAAGCGCTCACGGCTGCCACATCACGAGCAGCTGAATGCTGCGGATTCACGAACGTTGGACGAATCAAGAAGGGATTCGCAGCGGACATTGTAATGGTTAAGGGGAATCCTCTAAACGACATCCAAGCCTTGGCGCCGGCCAACATCATGCACGTCTGGAAGCGCGGAAGATTGTTCGGTGCCTCTTGATACCTCGCCGTCGTTGGAAGGATAGTCAAGCATCCTTTCGAATTGGGCATCGTGTTCTCTCCGAGTTGGGTCATTACGGAATAATGAAACTTCACCATAGACCTTGAAAGAAGACCGTTAAGCGCATTAACATCATACGTCTAAGCCTTTCACAATTCGAGCTTCGTATGACGAACCCGCCAAAATGATCGAAGACGTTGGTGGAATGACTCTTCGGAGGTGCTTTACGCGGCTCGTGACGTGTTCAGCGGATTTTTGCTCTCTATAGTTTTGCCTGCGGTGCCGTCTACTTATTTCTTTCTGACAAATCCTGTTGCAAAACTCTTTCGTTTAGCTTTTAGCCTTAGGAGATTTCACCAGCGGCGTTAGGCGAAAGTAGTTGGAGTCTGAGAGATACCAGAGAGTAATGGCTGCTTTAGATCGAGAGACCCCGGACAGAACTCCCTGGGGATTGTGGGGGCACTTTCCTTCCTTGCCTTTTCTCAAGTACTATAGCTGGGAGAAGGCGAATAGAGACGGTGAGGAATTGGCTAGAGCGCACATAGCGCTTCTGAACGAACTAGATTACAAGATGGACCTTCTGAAAGTAACACCCTTCTTCAGGTTTATGGCATATCACTGGGGGACGAAGTATCGATTTACCGACAATCAAGAAGACGTCGATACTTTGGATGTAGTTGTAAAGAGCACTGAGGATTGGAAGAAACTCGTGGCTCTTGATCCTAAGAAAGAGCTGCGGGAGTATATTAGAGCGATCTCAATTCTTTCGAGGGAGATTGGGAGGAGAATGCCGTTCATATTCACTCTACCGAGCCCGCTTGTGATAGCTGTAAATCAACTATCCACACCGCAACAGGTCTATGCCGACATGAATTCGCATCCGGACGCATTGAAACAGGGCCTTGAAACGATTACTCAAACATGCATTGACTTCGGTCGTGGGTGCATCGATGAAGGGGCAAACGGAGTATTTTACAGCCTAGCTGGTGGCGGGAATATTTGGTCGAAGTTCAAGATGGCGGAGTTGGAGAGTTTTGGTCTTCATTACGACAAGATGGTCCTGGAAGCTTTAGAGAATGCGACCATCAAGATACTTCACATCTGCAGCAACCAGAATGGTGAAGACCCTCAGACGACGGGCGGGCTTATGGAATCGG
>CAYWMG010000289.1:0-2164 GCA_964459245.1 uncultured Candidatus Bathyarchaeia archaeon | reverse complement strand
CATTAGAATGTTACATGGCGATCTAGGGCATTCCTACGTATTTGGCACAGCAGTATCCTATGAGCTAGGTGGAGCTCTACTGAACACACTAAAATTACAAATCCCAAGCATAATACTCTCGTTCTTAATCGCAATATTCGTCGGCGTTACGTCAGCTACCAAACAGTATTCTAAGACGGATTACGCCGGGATGTCGTTCGCAATTTTCTTTTGGTCAATGCCGTGGTTTTGGTTTTCTCTGATGATGATCTTCACCTTTTCGTTATACCTCGGTTGGTTTCCAACCTATGGCATTGGAAATTCTCCCATCGAGCAAGTGAAATCTCTCGTTTTACCAGTGGTGGTACTAGGCCTCACCGGTGCGGGTTTTCTTGCACGTTTGGTTCGCTCGTGCATGCTTGAGGTACTGAGGCAGGATTACGTGAGAACAGCAAGAGCGAAAGGTGTGGCCGAGCGAGTAGTCATATACAAGCACGCATTGCGAAATGCCGTTCTCCCCGTGATAACCGTGATGGGCCTCTATCTCGGCTATGCAGTCAGCGGAACGGCAGTTGTTGAAACTGTCTTCGCTTACCCGGGAATAGGACAGCTATTAGTTAATGCGGCATCGTATCGTGATTATCCTATGATTATGGCGGCAACGCTGGTCATATCCGTTAGCGTCGTTGTCTCCATTTTCGTAGTAGACATCCTATGCGCATACTTAGATCCGCGAATACGCTACTGATGGAGTATAGAGATGTTGAACACTTCCAACAAGGCCACATTGTCAAGGATTGCATGGAGGCGTTTCAGGAAAAACAGGCTTGCGATTGTTGGCAGTATCATTGAAGTGGCTATTCTATTGACCGCGATCATGGCTCCCCTTATTTCACCGTATGACCCTGACGCCATTGTTTCATCACCCTTGCAGCCCCCGTCCTGGGAGCATCTGATGGGAACCGACACGCTGGGCAAAGACGTTCTCAGCCGCACGATTTGGGGAAGTAGAATAACGGTCTTCATTGGACTGGGTGCTTCGTTAGTAGCGCTAGCAGTAGGAGTAACTGTGGGGGCAGTATCAGGGTACTATGGAAGAATAGTTGACGGAATATTCATGCGTATTACGGATGTCATTCTGAGCATTCCATACTTTATTCTATGCATCCTGGTGGTAGCAACCTTCAGAAACCCAAGCCCATCCATCATAATGCTTACGCTCGGTTTCTTAATGTGGCCTCGATTGGCAAGGATAGTTCGAACCGATTTCCTATCTCTCAAGGAGCAAGACTACGTCAAAGCTGCAATCGCGGCTGGAGGCAAGGATACACGAATCATCTTACGGCATCTCTTGCCAAACGATTTGGCCCCAATCATCATAACGTCAACAATGAATGTAGCTTCAAGCATCCTTACCGCAGCAAGCCTCGATTATCTCGGCCTAGGCAATGTTACATCCATTTCCTGGGGCATGATAATGAATCAAGGACGCATCGTACTAAGGTCGGCAGTCTGGTTGACGACTTTCCCGGGGATCGCTCTTTTCTTAACATCCTTGGGATTCAATCTGGTCGGAGACGGATTGAGAGATGCCTTGGATCCACGGCTTTGGTGAAGTCAGACGGCTAATCAGACTCTACTGTCAATAGGTGGTTTGAAAACCTATTTCACAACAGATGAAGGTACTGTCAAGGCTGTAGATGGAGTAAGCCTGCAGGTTAGGAACGGGGAGACTCTTGGGTTAGTTGGTGAGTCAGGCTCAGGAAAGAGTGTAACGGCCTTATCCATTATGAGATTAATTGCCCCGCCGGGAAAGATCGTCGAAGGTAGAATTCTGTTTCGAAACGATGACTTACTGGAGAAGGACGAGAAGGCCATGAGGCAGATGAGAGGAGACAAGATCGCAATGATCTTTCAAGATCCCATGTCATCGTTGAATCCTGTTCTAACTATTTATGATCAGGTGGCTGAAGCTGTTAAGTTGCATCAGAATGTTCGGGGAACACGTCTCACAGATTTAGTTGTTGAAATACTAGAGAAGGTTGGGATTCCTGCTCCACGAACTAGACTTGGGGATTATCCACACCAATTCAGTGGAGGTATGAGACAGCGCGTTATGGCAGCTATCGCTCTTTCATGCCATCCAGAGTTGCTCATTGCAGATGAACCCACGACAAGTCTGGAT
>CAYWMG010000288.1:0-2273 GCA_964459245.1 uncultured Candidatus Bathyarchaeia archaeon | reverse complement strand
AAAAGAGAAGATCACAACATAAAGGTGGTGAGATTCTTTGGTAAAATGGAACTCACAAATGCGATCCGAATGATCAAGTATGCTATCATATTCCACCTAGCACAAGGTACCGCACAGGAATGATTATGCCGGGTCTCAATCGCCATTATTGTTGCTGCACACAATCCACAAACATAACGACATATTGGCAGTTGACTGATTAACTCCTATGCCGATTTCAACATGTGACAAACAAAAATGGTAGAAGTTACAATCAGGGAATGATAACCCCCGGGCTACCAACTATACTTGTTATAGGCTCAGACAAGTTCTTCTGCAACACATACAGAGGGCAACAAAACAACAGGAAACAAACAATACTTACAGGAATCTCATCCCCGGCTCCAACTGCTGGTTCAGTTGCTTCCTTTTTTACTGTAGGGCAGGGCTTGAAACTTTCGCCTTCTATTCAGCTCTCGGAATTGCGGGTTTCAGAGTCCATGTCTGTAACTTTGCATGTTCTATAAGCGTAGGGGACTTGTATCCGGGCTTAAGCACATACCATTTGAACGCTCTGTTGAACGATTTTATGCTGACGTATTTCTCACAGTCCAGATGAGTTTTATCAATCTCAACCATTTTGGGGAGGCTCTGTCTAGCTAGGAGTCTCAAGAGAATTTTCGATGAAGTAGTAAGGTAATCAGAAGGAGTAATAACCGTGGAATCAACTTTGACTGCGTCTGGAATCTTTTTTTCGTGTTTCATGAGATTGCTTACGGTTATCGACGATTGCAGGATTTTGGAAACAGGCACCACTTTTGGTCCACTTCTTGTCGCCCTTAATGACGGCCCAAAAATGGGGATCAATCTGAGGTTATTTGGGGCTACTCCTCTCTGCTGATAGCCAGCAATTGCAGTTGCGATTAACCAAAAAATTTCCGCTGGACTAATGTAGAAATCCTTACACTTGACAAAAGTAAGTCGGTTTCGAATTTGTGAGGCTATTTGCGAGAGGTCTCGTGGCCTAAATAAATGGTACCTTGCTCTATCCTCGTAAATCTTTGCCGCTTCAGTAGCATTAATCATCTTCGTGTTTGGTTGAGAAGCAGTATAATTGACAAATGCCTGAAAACGCTTGAGGCGTCCTTCAATGTCGGATGCAGTTCGCAATGGCGGAGTTCGATATTTTCTTCTATTCCTCCCAGCCGCGAAGTTCAACGAATCCCAATATTCCCTTGTAACGGTGGTATGGGGATGCAACAGCATGCTGGAAATTCCAGGGCCTTCCGTTTTAAGGCGCGAACATATTCTTCGATAATTCATTTTCGCTCGTTGCAGTGATTTAGAATTCTGGAGTGCCTTATCGATACGGATGAAATACCTCTCAGAGACTTGCAGGTTAAGTATGTTACAGTACCAGTATGGTTTACCATTCAACATTAGGATAGAACTCGAATCCAAATATACCGGAACATTCCATTTCAGCAGTGCCGGATAGGCTTCGGCAGCCCAAGCTGGGCCGGGATGCCCGAAACACACAACTCGTCCAAACTTTCTTTGAAGAAGCTTCAAACCATAAAGCTCTCTTCTCTCGAATTCCCTGCATCCCTCTTCCCAACTCTTTCCTTTCAGATAGTCATACATGTTTGGATGTTTACTGTGAAGATTCGTGTGGAATCCTACGTCGTGAGCGCCAACCGCATGAATCACGTCTTCCCTGTGACGTTCGCTAAGCACCCGAACCTTCTCGCCTACCATTTTGAAGGTAGCTTTGTACCCGTTCTTTCGGAAGAACTCAGCAACCCATAATGGTGGATTGTCAGATTGTGGAGTCACAAAATCTTCGGTATCAAACCACCAAGTGAGAAGTATCTTCGCCAATTTACTCCAATCTCCTAGAAATTTGAATTAAACGAGAAAAATGGTAAACGACATTACCGATACGTTCTACCCATCTGCGTCGGATGATATTAGAGGTCATAGTGATCATCTAATTCAAATCTCTAGGTGCCCTTGTGAGAAGTTCATGACCCGTTTCTGTTACTAATATTACGTCTTCTACGCCTACTGCAGCAACATTCTTTTTGTAAGTCCTGGGTTCGAGGCAGATAACCATCGCCGGTTTCAGTTCTTCATCGAAATTGTCAGCTTCTTCCCGTCTTCCTATCCATGGAAATTCAGTTACCCTCATGCCAATACCATGGCCACTTGGAGTTGGATAGTCCGGATATCCCCGTTCTAGGAGCCCATTGCGGATTTCCTTATCGATCTCTGAACCTTTGACCCCTGGTTTG
>CAYWMG010000287.1:0-6465 GCA_964459245.1 uncultured Candidatus Bathyarchaeia archaeon | reverse complement strand
CGACGCCTTTAACACATTGGGGATGACGGATCCTTTAGGGTATGTTTGACTAATACAACCTACTTACTATCGAGTAGACAGTTTTACAATTCTCCCCCGTAGCAATTCGCCTGTTCGCCATCTAAAGTAACGTAATGATGTCAATGACCTCGCATCCTAGCGGGCAAGGATATGACAAGTTCAAGCAATTAGATAGGATTATACATAATTATAATCTTATATCATATGACCGCGAATAGTTCTGCTTCCATGTCTTCGGTGATTTTATGACACACGATAAATCAACCTCGAAAATTACGCAGATTAGGAAACGAGAAGGGCACATTGTTCAATTTGATAAGGAGAAAATTACAAACGCGATTTACCGGGCGATTATCGCAACCGGCGGAAGAGATCATGCATTAGCGGAATCTCTCTCAAATCGCGTAGTCGAAATCCTAGACGAAAAATGTGGATCCGACGTGATACCCGCGGTTGAGGATGTTCAGGATGTTGTGGAACGTGTACTGGTTGAAAACGGTCAGGCGAAGGTTGCTAAGAATTACATCATATATAGACAGAAACGGTCAGAGTTAAGGCGAGAGAAACAGCGCATTCTTGACAAAGAGGCAATAGATGAAGTTGACAAACTCTTCGATCTTAACGCCCTGAAAGTTTTGAAAGCAAGGTACCTGAAGAAAGATGAAACTGGTAAACTGATCGAAACTCCAAAGCAACTATTCACAAGAATAGCTATCCACTCATCACTACCAGATTTACTCTATGATCCTGAGGTCTACGACCTAACTAAGAAGCAGAACATACACGATTTAGAGAGTTTTGATCCGCTTCATTATCATGAAAAGGTTTCAATCGGAAAGTACAGACTGAATTGTTACCACCTAGAAGCCATGAAGCGAATGTACGACCGCTTCAACCGGGAAGGGGCAATGCGAGTTACCTGGTCTACCTTTTTCGAAAGACTAAGAACAGGCGGATGCAACGATTTTCAAAAATCGATTGACGCATTCTACGCCCTAATGGTTACTAGAAAATTCATGCCAAATACTCCTGCCATAGCGAATTTCGGAAACGCCCTCGGGATGGGCTCCGCTTGTTTTGTCCTCGACATAGATGACTCCATCGAGAGTATAATGGAGACACTCAAACAAACAGCAGTCGTCTTCAAAGCAGGAGGTGGAATGGGCTACAATTTCTCCAAACTGAGACCTGAAGGGGATTACGTCAGCTCAACGTCAGGCATCGCATCCGGGCCCATCAGTTTCATGATGCTATTTGACACGATGACTGATGTAATCAAACAAGGAGGCATCCGACGCGGAGCTAACATGGGTATCGTAAATAGTAATCATCCTGACATTGAAAAATTCATTACTTCAAAGAAAGGAAACAAGGCGCTCAGAAACTTCAACATCTCAGTCTTAATAATGCCAGATTTCTGGGAATGCTACAACAAGAACAAACCCTACCCACTCGTGAATCCGAGAACTAAACAGATTGTCCGAGAAGTCAACCCTCGAATACTATTCGACATGATCGTATACCAAGCTTGGGAGAGCGCAGAACCAGGAGTAATATTCTTCGATCACGTGAACGAACACAACCCATTCTACAAACATTTAGGCCCCATAGTGACCACGAACCCATGCGGTGAAGTTCTCCTCTATCCAAACGAATCATGCAATCTAGGCAGTTTGAACGTGTGGGCATTCGTGCAACGAGATGAGAACGGCAAAGTCACATACGATTGGGAAAGATTGAAGGATGCAGTCATTGCAGCGACAAGATTCCTCGACAACGTAATTGACGTGAACAACTTTCCACTTAAATCAATCGAGGACATGACTCTTGCAACTCGTAAAATCGGCCTGGGAGTAATGGGGCTTGCAGATCTTCTGTTTGAACTCCGAATGGGATTCAACAGTGAAGAGGGAAGAAAATTCATGGAAGAGTTGATGGAGTTTGTCAACTACCATTCAAAGATTGCATCCATCGAATTAGCCAAACAAAGAGGGCCATTACCATTCTACAACAAGAGCTTCTACCCTGAAGGCAGATTGCCATTCGCTGGAATCAAGGATCGAAAATCCTGGCATTTCGAATGGGACAAGGTTAGTGAAATGATCAAGCAACATGGAGTAAGAAACGGCTACACCACTGTAATTGCACCGACCGGCAGCATCTCAATGATTGCTGGTTGCAGCAGCGGAATGGAACCAGTTTACTCATTGGTCTTCGAAAAACACGTCAAGGTAGGCAGCTTCTACTACATAGACCCAGTTTTCGAGCGTGTCATGACAGAAGAAGGACTCTTCGGCGAAGATCTGCTGCGTGACGTTAACGAACATGGAGGATCAATCCAGAAAATTAGCTACATCCCTGACGACCTAAAACGCGTATACATTACCGCAATGGACATTCGCCCAGAAGATCACATCAGAGCGCTAGCAGCATTCCAGAAATGGACGGATTCATCGATTTCAAAGACGAACAACTTCCCTGCAAATTCCACAGTAGATGATATGCGAGAATCATACCTACTAGCGTACAAATTGGGTTGCAAAGATGTCACAGTATTCAGAGACACGTCGATCCAAGACCAAGTACTAGTAGCACCTAAGAAGAAAGAGAACTCTTACGAAAGCGAGAAGACTACTTCCTCAGCTACCAAATCACCACAGATACTTGCGATGCCTATTATAGGAGCATCGCAGCGTGTTACAGAGGAGATCAAACTCTGCCCACAATGTCAAACACAAGTGGTCTACCAAGAAGGCTGCTACATATGTCCAGAGTGCGCTTGGGGCGCTTGCTCATGATCAATAAAACATAATGAAGTGACGAGTCAAGCTCTCAGCAATTTTGTTCCCAACCTATCCGTAATCTACTACGTCAGCTTCAAGGCTACGGGTAACAGTTCCCGGTTGCCAAAAGAAATTAAACAATTATTCCAGTTTATCTCAGCGAAAGCAAAGAACACATGAATATTTCGAATGATACGACAGTCCAAATAGTCACTGCCGAACATTGAATTCGTAAAGATAAAGTCTAATCGTTCCGAGTCAATGAATATTTCCAGAGAAAAGAGGAAGCGCTGTTGGACAAGCAACTACTTCGTATTGCGAATAGGATTAGAAACAAAACGCTCAGAGAAAGAGTCCTTCAGCTACTTGAGAACCCAACGATAAAAATCGGCGGAAAAACCTTTTCAGGATTACCCATTGAAAAATCTCCAGCCAGCATAAGACACCATCATAATTACGCTGGTGGATTTATTGAACACACAATCGCTCTTTACGAATTATGCATGAGCCTCTCGCGCATCGTGAGCAAAGTGTACGAATGCACGGTCGATAATGATTTAATCCTTTGCGGCGTATTATTACACGACATTTACAAAACTGCCACTTATGTAGAAAAAGGAAAACGATATGTCATGTCTGACCTCGCTGAACGCGTGGATCACTTGACACTTGCCAGCGCTGAGCTTATCCGACGTGGCTTCCCCTTGGATGTTGTTCATATCGTCGTCGCAAGTCACGGCAGAGAATACGGCCCTATGGGGCCGATGACCGTAGAAGCTTTGATCTGCCATCTGGCAGACTATGCAGAAGCTAAACTAAACGGAGATGTTTTGAGCGCCGCACGATTTATGATTCGCGAAATAACAGGCGAAGAGCCCGAAGTCATCACCGGGAAAGAGGCATTCGCAATTGTAAGCGCAAAAACTGAAAATGGTTGGAACGGCGTACGAAACTACTTGTCAAAACAGCGAGCATGAACGACTATGTTTTGCATCAGTTTGCGCCTTGAAGTTTAGTGGCGCCTCCCATGTATGGCTGTAATACTTCAGGAATCATGATCGATCCGTCTTCGGATTGATAATTCTCCAGGATTGCTATGAGTGCTCTCTCGGAAGCGACAAGTGTGCTATTGAGCGTATGAACCCACTGAGTTGGTTCATCAGACTTATCCCTGAATCTGATCTTGGATCTGACTGCTTGATATGTGGTGCAATTACTACAGGACACAACTTCTCTAAACTTTCCTTGGCCTGGAAGCCAGGCTTCAAGGTCATATTTCTTAGCGGCGACCGTTCCTAAGTCTCCCGTGCATACATTCACGATCCGGTATGGTATTTTGAGTAGTTGGAAAATGTCCTCTGCGTTTGCGATCAGCTTCTCATGTTCGACCCATGAATCCTCAGGTCTACAAAAAACGAATTGTTCAACTTTTTCGAATTGGTGTATCCTAAAGATTCCTTTCGTATCTCTACCATGAGCACCAGCCTCTTTCCTAAAACATGGACTTATTCCACTGTACCTTAATGGGAGGCTCTTGCCGTCAATAATTTCGCCCATGTGTTGGGCCAGAAGAGCATGCTCCGCGGTCGGAAGAAGATATAAATCATCATCTTGAATTTTATAAATTACATCCTCGAAATCTGATAATGCAACTGCTCCGCCGATTGCCTCTCGTCTTAGAAAATATGGAGGCTGAATCAATGTATAATGCCTCTTCTCTATGAAATCGAGTGCAAACTTCAGAAGTGAGTAGTTTAGCTTCACCAAGTCTCCTCTTAAGTAGTAGAATCTGGCCCCAGCGACTTTCGCTGCTCTCTCAAGATCAATTAACTTTAGTCTCATCGCGAGGTCAATATGATCCTTTGGCGGAAAATTGAACTCGGGCGCCTTCCCCCACTTCTTAACTTCAACATTTGCACTCTCGTCTGCTCCAAACGGTACGGTCTCATGGAGTATATTCGGCAATCGTAGAAGAACGTCCATAACTCTACTTTCAAGTTCCGCTGCTTTCACCTCAAGCTTCTTGATCTGGTCAGGTATCTGTCCAGCCTCTTTGACTAGATCAGAAGAATCCGTTCCAGACTTTCGAAGTCTCGCTATTTCATCGGTGAGTCGATTTCTTTTATTGCGAAGATTGTTAGCTTCGGTTTGAACATCACGCCAGTTCTTGTCATCTTGGATGAGTTGCTCAACCCATGCGATTTTGGCAAGATCACCTCTTCTTTGCAGATTCTCCTTTACTATGTCTGGATGTTCGCGAACGAATTTTATGTCAAGCATGCTCTCCGCCACCGATTCAACCTAACCGCACTAATGCATGGACATATTTGTGCGGTAAGGTTGTTCTTCAGCCTCGGGCTTTTCTTGGTTAGCACCGTGTAACATCTGCTTACGATCGAGGAAACATGTCTTCAACAGAGTATTTAAGAAAACAATAGATTTCGAGCTACGCCTCGGATTGGCTCGTCACAACCACTGCAACTGCAGTTAGAATAAGTAAATATCCGATCAGTTGGATAATTGTTGGGATTTCTCTGAATAGGAATACCGCGAATACCGAGGCGATGATCGGTTCCAAGAGAGGAAATAGGTTTGCAGTCACAGTTTTTACAGCTCCAAGGGAGTAATTGTACAACGAATGCCCAAGCATTGTGGGAACTATCGCAAGTCCGAGAATTGCAATCAAATTGGTGGTATCATAGGTTCTGAACATGTTCGACCCAAACATTTCAGCGAGTGAAAGCCCGACTATTGCAGCGGTTGAGTAGACATAGGCGGTGTAGCATGCAGTACTTACTCCTTGTGTTCGGAGGGACCTACCTAACATCGTATAGAAGGAGATGAGAAGGGCTGCAAGTAACGCTGAAACATCTGCTGGGCTGAAATAGCGAAAACCGTTACCCGCGTTGGCCACAAATAACACTCCAATTGTTGCGGTAATCACGCCAATACTTTCACGAGAGGTTGTCCTTTCCTTTATCATAATAGGCGCAAGCACAGCAAGCATTACTGGACTTGTGTTAACCAAGAAAGTTGCATTTGCAACAGTTGTAAACTTGACTGCTAGAATAAATGTCGCAAAATGTAGACTTAACACCAGTCCAGCCAGTACCACAAGAACAACTTGTTTTCTAGCTAGAGTGATTAGTGCCTTTCTTTGGTAAGCGAAAAGAATCATCACGATGGCAGCTAATGATAGCCTGAAGAACGTTAGAGAGAGCGCTGTTGCTTCGGTGGCGAATCTGACAAAAATTGCGCTAGTGCCGAATGAGATTGAAGCAATGGCCAGTGCATAGATATCTTTTGACTGCTTCAAAGTCCAGGATGCACTCAACTGGTTATGCGGGTCTCACTTGTTAGCTATTAGACTACCTCGGATTCGTGATACTTCAGGGTAGGCTATGAACGATAAGTTTCGGGGTGCTTATCTGTTGAATGATATTCTTTCGAAATTTATCAGATAGAGCTTATTGAGCGCTTACGTTTAATCGTGAACCGGACTTTCTCTTCGTTGAAGAACGTGAACTAACCTAGTAAATATTGCATTCCTTTCGTTTCGTGAAATAGAACAGTTACCATCGATATCACTCTGAATCGATTGGTGAAAACCTAAGTTGTGCTTGTATATACAACGCAAACTAGTTTGAAGGAATTCGATTAC
>CAYWMG010000286.1:0-6320 GCA_964459245.1 uncultured Candidatus Bathyarchaeia archaeon | reverse complement strand
TACTAGAAAAAGTAGCAGATATTCGAGAAGATAAACGACGCCAAATCTTGGACAAGGCTAAGGACATACTGCGCACCTGGGTGGTTGAAGAATCACCTAGCACTGAAGAGATGGTCAAACAAGTTTCCGGAGTGATTCGATCATCAGACGTAGTAGCCTACGGACCTGATCGCTTGCCAGCAGGCCCGGACGTAGCAAACAGTCCATCCATAATCCTGGTAGAAGGCAGAGCTGACATCATCCTCCTCTTACGGTGTGGCATAAGAAATGCGCTGGCAATCGAAGGAACCAAGATTCCTCACACAATCATAGACATATGCAAGACGAAAGAGACAACAGCCTTTCTAGATGGCGACCGAGGTGGGGACCTGATTCTCAAAGAACTGATGCAAGTAGCCCCCGTAGACTTCGTGACCAGAGCACCGCTTGGGAAGGAGGTTGAGGAACTAACTCCAAAAGAGATCATGAAGTGCCTTCGCGAAAAAGTACCAGTTGAAAACGCGAAGCAAATCAATCAGCGACCTCAACCAATCGAAGCACCACCTATACACCGACCACCCCCACCAGTTCAGGTTCAACTACCTCAGAACCTCGTCGCCAAAGCGAGAGAGCTTCGCGGGACGCTTGAAGGAATATTAATGGACCAGAATTTGAGCGAAGTTGCACGACTCCCCGTCAGTGAATTAGCAAGTAAGCTTGCCTTACCCAAGGACAATGGTGGGTATCAGGGCGTGGAAACGATAGTCTTCGATGGAGTAGTCACTCAGCGAGTCGTTGACCTAGCCGAGGAGCATGGCGTGAGGCTCATAGTTGGAGATCGCATCGCAGATCTCTCGCGTCGACCCAATTCAGTTCGCATCATGACAATTCCGGAAGTAGCGGGAGCCCCCTAACCAAGGCTTTGGCTCCTGCCCATATCTCACTCGAGAATCTTCCTCATCTGATAAGCAGCGGAACCATCCGAATAGTAACTTTGCATCACGCTCACTTTTGTGAAACCAAGCCGTCGATAAAGCTGAATAGCCGGATCATTATCAGTTCGCACTTCAAGCCTGATTTCCTTGATAGCACACTTCCGTAAGGCAACCAGTAACTGCTTTACCAACAAACTCGCGACGCCTGATCCTCTATAGGCAGGTAATACTGCTAATGAGATTAAATGAGATCTGGTTCGTTCGTTCTTTGAGACACAATACCCAATGATTCTCCGCTCCAGATCGGTTAGAACGAAGAAGACCGAATTGCAGCATAAAATGAGCTTCTCTAGCAAGAAAGAGGGATATGCATCATTCACAAAGGATGCACGTTCAACCTCGCATATACTTGGAAGATCCGAGATCTCGGCAGCTCGGACCTTAAAGCGATCCAACACGATCACACTCATCCATAATTGCATCGAAGAAAGTTAAATATGGCGAACTAAATGCTCACCCTGATTACATAGAGGATAAGCGAGTGTCCGAAAAGAAGATTCCACAACGCTGGGGCATTGCAAATATCTATTCCTCCTTCAATAACACGTTAGTTCACATAACCGACCTTACCGGCGCTGAGACCGTCTCTAGAAGTGCTGGAGGCCAACATGTTAAGGCTGACAGACTCCAAGGATCGCCTTACGCGGCCATGCAAGCAGCAGCATCTGCCGCTCGTGTTGCCAAAGACAGAGGAATATCAGCCTTGCACATTAGAGTCAGAGCACCCGGTGGACACAAAGCAAGAACCCCTGGACCTGGAGCGCAGGCTGCAATTCGCATGCTTGCAAGAGCAGGGTTTAGGATTGGACGAATCGAAGACGTGACTCCAATACCTCATGATGGAACCCGACGCCCAGGCGGACGCCGAGGCCGCAGAGTCTAGAGTAAGAGCAGCAGTCATCAACCTGACCTCTTGTCTTCAGCAGCGCAGCAATCGAGTCTTGGCCAAATTAAGAAGGTCTGTACCGAAGAATTGCCGCAATTCCACCAAAGGAATCCTTAAGCATAATCCCTTCATCCGTCTCCGTGGAGATTATTGCAATCTTCGCATTCTGTTTATCGGCTATCTCAATTAACTCGTCAACCAAGTCTTTGAAATCGTCCACGGCAAGGGCTGCAGAGTTGCATTTCTTACAGGTGCTTGACATTAGGTCCTGCTCGAACTTTACGAAGTTAGCTTGAGGAATGAGTGAGTCATCAGTTGCGCCGCAATTCTTGCATTTAACATAGACGTGCAAGGTACCGATTTTTTCTGACACTAGAAGCAGATCGACGATACCTGCATTGAGGTATTTCCTAACCTGCGTCTCACCGTATACACCTAATCCGGTCTCATGGCCTATCTCGTACAGAAACTTCTGAACAAGACGCTTCTCTTCTAGATACCTAACCCCTCTGAGTATTTCTTGGCTCTTCGACACTACCTCATCTACTCCCTGCTCCCCAACATATGACGTGTCAATAGTTGCCAAAATCTTCTGTTTCAGCATGTAGTTCAGATAATCGCCCTCCGCAAACTCATACTTGGTCGGTCCAGGTCCACCGATGATAATTCCCTTCAGTCCAGGAACAGGGTTCAATAGTTCGTAGGTATGATTCGCAACTCGATGGTAGTACTCGTTTAGAGATTGCTCCCGTATCCTTTCAAACCGTCTCGCTGACTGCCCGCCAGCACGATGCTTTCCTGCGACTCCCGAACTGAATTTCTGCAGGATCTCCATCCTTTGACCTCTCACCGTTGCAACGATGGCATCACTCGTGTCAATCACTATAATCCCGAAGGCACTACGCTCATTTACCATCGCTTGAAGAGGTTCGGTGTGAAATCTAGCATCGCACCTATAGAAATAGACGTTAATAGGTTCCGGAGGAACAAGCACATAAGTCTCCATCTTCTCCGAACCTGCACCGTTTCGCGGAATAGCCCCACAGAAGATAACTAACCCATTTTCGGGGGGCTCCTTGAAGAGTTTCAGTCGTTGACTGACGCGATCGATAGAATCTTGAACGTTCTTTCGAGTCGTTCTCGATTTAATATTTGAGGCAGTACCATACTCCTCGCGAAGGTTAGCCATTACGTCGTGAATCCGACGCCCCGGAGGAATATAGAGGCTAATTAATTCTGTGCCTCTTCCCTCCTTTTTGGCCAACATCTCCAATGTCCTCCTGAGCCTAAACCGTGAAACAGAATCGGACTCTGATTCTTTCGTCGTAGACATTGGAATACCTCCTCTGCAACGGTACTCCACGGGATTTTATATAGATTGATTTAACGATGGATCAATAAGTCAAATAAAACGCCGAGTGCAGTATGCTAGCCGTAGGCGGATATGTTGAAAATCGTTCTCAAGATCGGGGGCTTTGCTTTCGCCAACCTGCGAAATACTGAACCGTTGATTTATGATTACGTCAAGTTGCTCAAGAAACTATCGAATGAACATCATATTGTGGTGGTCACTGGAGGCGGAGAAGTTGCTCGGTCATACATTCGAGCCGCTCGTGCCATGGGAACACCTGAATCTCTCTGCGACCAGTTGGGCATACTCGTGAGTCGACTGAACGCACGATTATTGATGGATGGACTGGGTGATCAAGCATTTCCCGAGATCCCATCAACGATAGCAGAGTTGAAACATTACTTTGTTTCCGGAAAACTAGTGGCTATGGGAGGCTTACAACCTGGACACTCCACCAACGCCGTAGCAGCCCTCGCGGCCGAGACGATTAAGGCAGATTTATTCTTGAACGTAACAAACGTCGACGGAGTCTACACTGCTGACCCTAGCAAAGATTCAACTGCAAAACGACTTGATGAAGTGAACGTCAAGCATTTGGCTGAGATACTCTCAAAGCATGAAATGACTGCTGGCAGTTATGACCTGATGGATCCAATTGCCCTCCGAATCATTACAAGGTCAAAGATTCCAACCATCATTCTGGATGGCCGAATAACATCTAACGTCACGAAAGCTCTCCAGAACGAAAAAACTGGCACAAAAATCATATTTAGTTAAGGGATGAACTCTGACAAAAATTAGCGACATCTTTCAATCTAAAGCTCAGGTTAAACTGATTGAATATCTCCTCGAAAATGCTGGATCGCAAAAGATCTTTAACCAAGCAACGCTCGCAAACTATCTAGACCTATCTCCTTCGACCATCGCGAGAATAGTTGAACCGTTGGTCAGAGGAAAAATTTTGCTCTTCGACCGTTTTGATCAAGGAATGAAGATTTTCACTCTAAACGAATCAGAAGAGAAGACTAGACTACTAATTGACTTCCACAGAAGGCTGAAGACACTTACATAGCATTATTTCTCTTGATCTTTAGCAATCGTTCTGAATTTGTCAGCCAGTGAGTCGCAAATTAAAGAACATACTCGCCATTGTCGTAAGTTATAATTGATCCGTAGCTCTTCGAGAGCTTCGACGATCTTGTCTTCTTCCTCAGGTTTCACGCTTTTTCCCGGCTGAAGGCGCGCATGTTGACCACGCTCTATTTAGGTGTTCCCAGGTCGACTTGGCGTAATGTTTGCTAAACTGAGAAGTCTCTGAGAATCAGTCTAATCAACAACCCATTATTCCCAGAAACCTTTTAGTTGAACATCTTAGCTTCACTGCAGAAGATTTCGTATGGTTCCGGCTTTTTATTTTCTAGCCATCTATTTAGCGATCTGGATTCTAGTCACGATAGCATGGTGGGCATTCAGGGCAGAGAGATTCGGTATAACTGGCCTTCCATTTTACCTAATCTACCGCACAACTCGTCTGAACAAGTGGATAGAGAGAATTGCGGATTCATCCCGGACAACGTGGCGCACAATTTGGAACATTGGCATCGTCACCGGAGTCGGACTGATGGTCTACATCTTTTACCAACTTGGAAAGAACCTGCTGAACCTCTTTATCAAATCCACCGAAGCAGTATCTATTCAGCCAATAGTGCCTATCCCCGGGTTGGGCGTAACTTTTGAAACATTTCCATACCTCGTCTTAGCTTTGACGGTAGTAGTTGTGAGTCACGAGCTTTCTCATGGAATAGCCAGCCTCGTTGATCGAGTTCCCTTGAAAACAACGGGAGTGTTCTTTGCTCATCTTCTAATGGGCGGTTTCGTTGAACCAGACGAGGAGAAACTTGCGAAAGCTAATGACGTGGCCAAGTTGAGAGTGTTCGCGGCTGGATCATACACCAACGTAGTCTTGGGTGTCATCGTCGTCTTTCTATTGTTCAGCTTTCCCGCAACAATCTCGCCATTCTATAACGTGGTTCAGACCGGAGTTCTCATTGGTGGAGTTCCAGATAACTTACCAGCTCAAGAGGCTGGATTAAGGACTGGAGACGTTGTCTCCAGTATCAATGGTACAGTAATATCGGGAATCGTTACGTTGCGCAATTACATGAATAAGGTTACACCTGGACAGGTTGTGGTAATAGGAACGCAGCGAGGTGAATTTGCGGTAAGAACGGAAAAAGACCCAACCAATTCAACTCACTCATTGATCGGAATAAGTGGCTTGACTGATAATACCGTGTACAACCCGAAATTCCAGTTCATGCCACCTAGTCTACCCATAATCTTACTTCACGCCGAATTCTGGATGTCAGTAGTATTAGTAAGCGTAGCCATGATCAATATGCTTCCTATGTATCCTTTTGACGGAGACAAATTCCTAGAGACAACGCTGAACTTGCTCGGTGTGCAGAGGACGAAAGAGTTTAGGACGATTGCGAATTTTGCGGCCTATTCGCTCCTCCTGCTAAACGTTGGCCTCTCACTCATTCGATTCGGATTTTTGAGGTACTGATATTCGTGTCCCAGGGAGCATGCAGCTTCTGCCGTGATAACGCAGTATATTCTCGCGAGTACGAGGGTGTGTCATTTTGCAGTAAATGTTTCCGACATGCGATTGAGGAGAAAGTACGCAGAACAGTTGTGAAGCATGCAATGCTTTCCTACGACGACCATATCGCCGTAGCGGTTTCAGGAGGAAAAGACAGTTTGACACTCCTGAACATACTTGTAAAGCTAGAACGCAGGTTCCCCCGCAGCAAATTAACCGCCATCTGCGTAGATGAGGGAATTGAAGGATACAGAGACGAAGCCTTGGACCTAGCTTCAAAAGAATGCAAACGCCTAAAGATCAAACAAACCGTCGTATCCTATCGTGACCTTTTCGGAACTACAACGGATGAGATAGTGAAACGAGATCTTGGAAAGACTCCGTGTTCTTACTGCGGCGTACTTCGACGGAAAGCTATCAACCAGGCTGCAGCAATGATTGGAGCAACAAAGATTGCAACAGGCCATAACCTTGATGATGAGGTGCAAACTGTGCTACTTAACA
>CAYWMG010000285.1:0-5622 GCA_964459245.1 uncultured Candidatus Bathyarchaeia archaeon | reverse complement strand
TTTCATACTCCAAAATTATTCACCTAACAGCAGTCGTCGTAGAATCCGCAGAATCTACATCTCGATCGTGCCTTGCTGCCTGAAATCCATTCTAGTGGTTTGCCGCATTTAGGACAGTCAACAGTGGTGAATTGATCCATTTGACCGTTCGCTTCTTATTCCATTTTTTACTAAATATGAATTACTCTGTTTGGAGGTGTCATGAAATTAACGATTTACACACGACTGCGAAACAAAGGGGTTATGTTCATAATTTCAAGGTGCTATGAACATAAATCAAGGGGTATGAACATTTACAGGAGCGAAGACAAACATGTCTGATTCAAATATCAATCGCTTGTCGGAACATATGCGTAGAATGAAATTTGTATTTGCCAGATTGCTCGTTATCTGTATCTTACTGGTCGGTATCTATTCGCATCCGCTGGAAAAATCTTTCACTGAGCTCCTGTCCCTCGCCGTCGGACCGATTGCCGCCGAATACCTATACTTACTCCTGTTCGTCCCACTAGGGATTCTGGTAGCCTACTTCGCATCTCGAATCTATGTGGATCTGAGTTCATTCATTATAAGCCTCTCATTAAGCAAGTTGAAGGTGCGTTCATCATCACCAATTTTTCTTTTGAACAAAATTTTGGGATTTGGACTGCTTATCATTACGGCGATTTGGATTTTGTCAAGCAAGTTTCCCTTTCTCACGCAATATGTGGAAGCCGTCATGGCTTCTTTTTCCGGATTATTTTCGCTTCTAGTCACGTTGGTTGTGGCCATGCAGATGAAGGAAATTGGAGGTAACTTCATCGCGGGAATAATTCTCAGAGCCTCTGACGTTGTGAATGAAGGAGAATACGTCAGGTTGGATAACGAGTATGTCAGAATCGAGAAAATCGGCTCAACGTATACTAACGCCGTGAACATCCTAGACGAACGGATTTTCATACCAAACCTCAAATTTCTCACGGACAATTTCAGAAAACCATATTCTAAACAGAGCATAGAATACGTTGATCTGAGATTCAGCGTCTCTTACGAGTATCCGCTGAAGCAAGTGGAACAGGACGTTTCAGGTTTAGTAAACCAATACAATCAGACACCCAACCTTAATGTGAAGATTAAGGACTTCACGGTGGTAACGATTGACCTAGCGGCTTATTCAGTGATTTATGAACTTCGACTCAAGCCTTCTGCCCCAATCTTTCCTGAAGCCATACGAAGCGACTTCAGACGACTACTCCACGAAAAATATGGCGAAGACCTCGCCACGCCCATGATGCTGAATATTCGAAAATAGAAACTTTCACGCATGCTTCACGTTGGGTTCTTGAAAGATCTAAGGGTGAATACCCATCCGATTGAATGGTTTTTGCGAAGACACTTTCGCAGGCCACCTTCGTTGATGTTAAAACACTTCAGAATGACATTCTGTCAACTTGTCTAGTTTCTAGCGTTTCATTACTGCGGTCGGGCGTGTATAGATTGGAATCAGCGTGAGCGTTAACGTTAAGGTTCCTAGCAGGGATAAGGGGAGTGTTCTGTAATCGAAGAAATCCGGTGATAATACTGAGTTCAGCAAGAACGCTCCAGCACAAACGAGTGTGAAGTATTTAGTTTTGGCCTGTTGTACCAGTAGTGAAGCGAGGAAGAGTGCTAATGGTAGGATGACCCAAACGTATGAGTAAACGTTGGTTCTGAATCCGAATAGGAGCATTATGAGAATATTCATCAAGAACATGGCATCAGCACGCAGCATCGCATCCCCCTCGGCGGACTTTTTTGACCCAGCCCAAAGTGCGAAGATCGCGAAAATGAAACAACCTGTGACCGTTATTGCGGGAGTAATTTGAACTAAATGCGCAATAGCGATAAACCCCGGGACCGACGGACTGAGGTCACTTGCGTATGACAAGTCCGGAAGAACATGCGAAATCCAATACGAGTATAATCCAACCGGAACAATAAGCAAAGATCCGCCCACAATAATAATTGTGGAGAGTACAAACCGGGCAATGTATTTCAGATCTCTGCGGTAGAGTACGAAGTAGATCAGGAGTAGCGCTGGCGGACCCTTCAATAAAGCAGCGATCGAGAGAAGAACCGCTGAGACTGATTCATGTTTCAGGCGTTGAAATACGAGGCTGAGAACCGCCAAGCTAGATATTAAGAGGTCGATTTGGCCTAACTGAAAAAGAATGATAAGCGGGTATGAGGTTAGAAACAGTAAAACCGAAACTGAAACGAATACATACCTCTTATCTCCTTTCAACGTAAAGGCAAGCGCCAACAGAGCAACCGCGAAGACCCCAAAATATAGAATCGCCCACAATTGACTGGCGGTTCTGAAGTCAAGTTTTGCGAATATGCCAAAGAACGGAAGGAAAGCGGGTGGGTAACTGAACGGCGCAGGTCTGCCATTCATGGTGTAAGGATTTAATTTTGACAGCCATGATCCTCCAGCCAGATAGAAAGCACGAAAGTCACGGCTGTCGTTCCCGTATTGGGAGAAGGGGAGATTCCTTGTGGAGAATGGATTTACCACAGCAAGCGGCACCCAATAATTCCAAGCGATTAGAAGGCATACGGTCAGTAAGAAAATATTCCAATTGGACCATTGACGCGCCAAAATCATCCCAAACATCTTTGGAAATGTTGTTGTATACTATCCTTTCTATCGGTTCTGTCAATTCTTCGTTTGCTTGACATCAGGACTCTCGCGCAGCATTCGCTAGGCCAGTTGGACCGTGGAAAGTAAGGGCAGTTGAAGTTGAACCGGCACGAGGAATAAATTTTGTCGCTTAATCTCAATATCGTTGAGAAGACAGAGTTGGGCTTTTCAGGTATCGCGTGATCTGATGAAAGTGTAGAGTACGATGACCCCAGCTACTGCTGTGGGCAGGTAAACGATGGCAAGCTCGAAGTCCAGTAAGAGAAATGATTGGTTAAGAAGCCTAAGTATGAGAAGCGGGACAGAGACCAGCAGCAATATGATGAAGGCGTAAATCCAGGTCTTGCCATCCCCGGACGCGCCTCCTTCGCTAGTTAAAGCGCTGCCTCCTCAGCCTCGCCTTCGAGGAGCGTCTTTAACGGGATGTTCATGCTCGTACCGTCGGGAAGTGCTCTTCTAATGCTTATCGGCAACGCACCTTCTTGGAGTTCACACTCAGCTATCTCGATTGGGGATCTACTTGACTCGTCCAGATCAAGAAGCACTGGAGCACCCATCGAAACCTGAAGAGCTCTAGCCCCCACGATTCTTGCCCGTTCGAAACGTGTAAGTTTCTTCGGACCAATGAACGTGGTCCCGGCCGAGGCTCTCTTACTCGCCTTCTCCTTCCTCTTTGGCACTATCTTCCGGCCTCTTGGGTCCACCCGCTCCCGCAGACTTTGAAGCGGCGATCACGTCATCTATCCTGAGAATCATTCCTGCGGCTTCTCCAGCGGATTTTATTGCTTGCGTCTTCACTACTAATGGTTCGAAAACGTTCAGTTTGGAAATGTCGTTAAGCTTTCCCTTGATCGGGTCGATTCCGGCCCATCGCTGCTTGGCTTGATGTTTGGAGCGTAGCTCCATCAGGGCGTTGATAGGGTCCATTCCAGCGTTTTCAGCAAGAGTTAATGGAATCGCTTCCAGTGCATCCGCGTATGCCTCAACTGCAAGCTGCTCCTTTCCTTTTAATTTCTGACTGTAAGTGCGAAGCTGCTTAGCCACTTCTGTTTCTGCGGCTCCTCCACCAGCGACGACTCTGGGGTCAACTACTACGTCTCTTACTACGCATAAGGCGTCATGGATTGCGCGTTCTGCTTCATCGGTCACACGTTCGGTTCCGCCTCTCACTAGAATGCTTACAGCCTTCGGATTCTTGCATCCTTCAACGAAGGTCATCTTATCATCAGACACTTTCCTCTCCTCAGTAAGATTCGCGTGACCCAGATCGCTTGATTTTAAGTCTTCAACGTTTGTAATTATACGACCGCCTGTTGCTTTTGCTAGCTTTTCCATATCTGACTGTTTTACTCTTCTAACAGCCAGGATATCCTTCTTTGCCATAAAGTGCTGCGCAACATCATCAATTCCTTTTTCGCATACAACAACGTTTGCTCCAACGGATGCGATCTTCTCAACCATATCCTTGAGAATCTTCTCCTCCTCATCCAGGAAGCTTTTCATCTGGTTGGGGTTTTGAATGTTGAGTTTAGCGTCGAATTCAGTTTTCTCAACTTCTAACGGACAGTTGAGGAGTACGATCTTGGAATTTTCAACACGTTTGGGCATTCCTGGATGAACTACCTCTTTGTCCAACAGGACGCCTTGAATTAGTATGGTGTCAGTTAGGGAGCTTCCGGGTTTCTTCTCCACTTTTATGTCATCCACATCAGCACGGTACTTCGTTCCCGATTTTTCCGCGACTTGAAGCACGGCGTTTACGGCGATGTCTGCAATGTATTCCTTCTGCTCCGCGACTAGTTTGCTGGCTAAGGCGACGCTTGCAACCTTCTTGAGCATCGCCTTATCGGTTGGGGTTACCTTGATTGCAATTTTCTGAAAGAACTCAAGCGCTTTTTCAGCAGAGGAAGCATAGCCGTCAGTGATTTGGGTTGGGTGAACGTCTTTATTCATCAACGCCAACGCTTTGCTAAGCATTTCACCCGCTAAGACGACCGCAGTTGTTGTTCCGTCTCCTACCTCGTCATCTTGAGTTTTGGCAACTTCAACCATCATCTTAGCTGCCGGATGTTGGACTTCCATCTCATCAAGGATTGTGGCTCCATCATTGCTGATCGTAACGTCACCGAAGCCGTCGACGAGCATCTTGTCCATTCCCTTTGGGCCCATGGATGATCTGATCGTTTCCGCAACAATCATTGCAGCTTGAATATTCGCATTCTGGGCTTCTCGTCCTTGACTACGAGATGTGCCTTCCTTCAAAATGATCTCGTTTTGTCTACCAATATTAACAGACATTACTCAAACAGCCTCCGCTATTCAAGTTAGGTGAAGACCAAAAATTACTCGATATAAGCTTTGCTAGGTTCTTGTTATTTCTGTAACTCTGAGTTGTCAGCTCACGGATTGTTAATGATTGGTTAATTTAACGAAAATTATGGTTGAGGAGACGATTGGATGGCTTTTCAACGAAACTCGTAAGGTTTATGCATCATTGCACTTTCATGAACGCAAAGCGTTGGGGCAGTTGTTGTGCGCGAGATCATTCGAATCAATCAACCCATGATCGGTAAGGAGGAGATTGACGCCGTTACGGAGGTCCTGAAGAGTGGAATTCTAACGGAAAAGAGCGGCATGGGTCCTCGAACTTTAGAGTTTGAGAAGGAATTTGCCAAGTACGTGGGAGCGAGGCATGCTATTGCGGTCTCGAGCGGGACGGCAGCGCTCCATTCAGCACTTGCAATTGCAGGTGTTAAGTCGGGCGACGAGGTAGTTGTTCCATCCTTTACTTTTCACTCCACTGCCGAGGTTGTTCTCATGTGTGGGGCGGAGCCTGTCTTTTGTGACATAGATCCAGATACTTTCACCGTTACCGCGGAGACGGTTGAGGAGGTGATGACTAGGAATACGAAAGCTGTGATTCCTGTAGATTTGTATGGCTTACCAGCCGATCTTGATCC
>CAYWMG010000284.1:0-1599 GCA_964459245.1 uncultured Candidatus Bathyarchaeia archaeon | reverse complement strand
ATCTCACTCTATCCACGCTAGGTATCTTACCGCTAGAGTTGTACTCATTCACTTTCTTGAGAAACAAATAGTTTGCGAAATCGAGTGTCGGCTACTCGAAAGTTTACGACGATCTGCTTCATGTTTTGAGTAACCGATTGGTTCGGGATCTAAACTAGGAAGAGAATTGAGACTCCAATCACTGCGATTAATGCGCCAACTATTCCTCGCCAACTAGTTCTCTGGCGGTAAAGAACCCACACCAGGGGTATTACGATGACTGGGCTCAAGGACATCAGGGTCTGCGCAACGCCTGCTTGAGCATAGGTTACTGCGACCATAGAAAATGTGACTCCCAAGAATGGCCCAGCGACCGCAGCAACAGCCGTTAGACCCATCCCCTTCCTGTTGCTAGCAGCCTTACGGAGTTCAACCATTCGGCCACCGAGTAGCATAACTATCCACACTGAGAATGTTCCAAGGATCATGCGCATCAACGCTGCAGACAATGGATTCAACGCCGCCGCTGGGTTCGAGTAAATCCCTACCTTCGCAAGAACTAGTCCAACTCCTTGGCCGGCTGCCGAGATCAATCCAAAGATGACGCCGTAAGTTTTCAGTTTTCTACTAAGAGGAAGTTCTCCAGAATGTTTCTCTCCTTCGAGTATTACTAACATAATTCCTCCTAGCGTTATAGCTATACCAATCATAGCTAACGGCGGAAGAGTCTCTCCCAACATTAGATACGCACATACGGCCGCGAATATTGGGGCTAAGGCTTGGAGTAGAAGTGTACGCCTAGGTCCCATCAGAACGTATGCAGCGAATAATCCTGAATCCCCAATACCTAACCCAACGACTCCGCTCAATGCCATCCAGAACCATTGTGTACCGGTTGCTACTGGCAAGAAACTTTTCATGAAGAGCAAGTGAGTAGCTAGGAGAAAACCCGCAGCCATTACGGAACGGTAGGCGTTGAGACTGAGTGGGCCAATCTTTCTCCCGGCCGACGTGAAGAATACGGAGCTTAAGGTAAAGAGGCATGAAGTAGTAACCGCAGCAACCTCCCCGACGATACTTGACTCCAATTCGCTCACTCAAATCATGAAATGCCTACAAAATACTACGTTAAGTGTGATTCTGCTGATTCTCGTCCTTTCTATTTCGTCTGTTCCTCGAGTAGTGGCCTCAACCATTTGTCGAAGATGCATCTGCCAATTTGCTGGTACCCCTCTGGGGTCAGGTGTAGTCCGTCGGCAGAGTAGTCCTGTCTGAGCCTGTTGTTCCGTGGGTCAGCAGTTGCCGTGAAGAGATCAACGAAGGGCATGCTTCTCTTGTCTGCTTCCGTGCGGATCATTCGGTTAAGTTGGAGTCTTGGGGGTATGAATTCGTGAAATCCCAGAATTGATGGCACCGAGCAGGCTACAGCCACTATGTCCCTGTTCCGAGAATTATCGTACATGGTCATCAAGTTGTGGGCGATCATAACTGGATTGAAGCCCCAACCTATGTCGTTGGTTCCTCCAAGTATGATCACGTAATCCGCCTTCTCGTCAACCACGTCCTTCGAGAACCTTTCAAGCATACCTGAGGTTAGGTCGCCGCTAATTCCTCTATTTA
>CAYWMG010000283.1:0-2711 GCA_964459245.1 uncultured Candidatus Bathyarchaeia archaeon | reverse complement strand
AAGTAACTTGCAACCAATTCTGGAGAGTTTAGTGGAGGGGGGCCGCAGCCCCGAATCTCCTGTTGCGATCATTGAAAGAGGAACAACGAGTCGCCAGAGAGTTACTGTTGGCAATATACGAACCATGACATCGCAAGCCGTTGAACGTCGCATTGCCGCGCCAGCAGTGATCGTAGTTGGAGATGTAGTCAACTTACAGAAGGAGCTTTCCTGGTTCAAATAGTAGAGGCGACGATGTACAGATGCTGGTTGGTTCAGAGACCCACACCGTCAACAAATCCAGATCCTAGGCATGTAGTCCGGAGCAGTTATGAAGACATTGAAGGCTAAAGGCCGATTCGATTCGATCGATAGGAAGTTACTAGATAGAGCGCAAGAAGAATTCCCGTTGACCGATCGACCTTGGCAGAGCATGGGAATGGATCTGGGGCTTACTGAAAGGGAGGTCATGGACCGGTTAAATCGGCTATCTAAGGAAGGAGTTATCAGAAAAATAGGCCCGGCGTTGGATGCGAGAAGAGTAGGCTTAGGAGCATCCACTCTGATCGCAATGAAGGTACCTGAAGACAGGGTTCGGAACGTTGCTAAGATGATTAGTAAACATAGAGAGGTATCACACTGTTACCAACGCGAACACGAGTATAATCTCTGGTTCACAATCGCAGCCCGTGATGAACGTGAACTGGAGAAGACGCTGGAGGGAATAAGGCGCGGAGCCGATGTTGGTGAGGATGATGTGCTCAACCTTCCATCGGTTAGGACTTTCAAGATAGATGTTCGTTTCCAAGTCACTTAGGTTAGGCAACCGTGATTGACAATGGATAGCCTTGACTGGGAAATCCTGTACGCTATACAGGATGGAATTCCTCTGATCAGAGAACCATTCTCGGTAGCAGCCGCGCATCTTGGGATAACACCTAATGAGGTTGTGGAGCGGTTGAAGAGAATGCGTGACGAGAAGGTTATCAGAAAATTCGGCTTATTCGTGTGGAAGAACAAGGTAGGAGTCATTGCGAACGCAATGGTCGTTTGGGCGGTTCCCAGTGAACGTCTTCAGGACGTTGCTGAATTTCTCTCAGGCTTCAAGGAAGTGACTCATTGTTACGAGCGTCGCACGACACCAAAGTGGAGGTACAATCTTTACACCATGGTTCATGGCGCAAAACGCAAAGCTGTAAAGGATTTTGTGGAAACGCTATCCGCCGAAGTTGGGGTAGATGACTATGAAATCCTCTTTAGTCTGAAGGAATTTGTGAGGAGGAGCACGAGTGCGATCAAATCCTAGGATTGAAACGGCAATCAGCTTGGTCTAGTCTTTATTCATGTAAAACGGTCAAACATTTTCGTCCGCTTGAGAGGCATTGTGGTTGAGTTCGGTAGATGGGAGGCTGCAGTTCTCTACCGTACACGGTATTTCACAAGAGTAACGTACATTGACTTTCTCAACCTCCTCCAGAACTCGATTAGTCATTCTGCCGGTACTAAGCACGAGAACGTCCAACCCTCTGAGAGCAGCCATCGCTGCAGACCTGCTAACTCCAAATTCGAGATCCACCCTCAAGCCCAGCTTATTTGCAACTACTCTTGCAACGGTTCCCATCACTCCAACCCTTTGAGGATTGAACCTTGTGTGAATCCTCCGGACCTTGCCCAGATCAACTTTCTTTGATCCACCTCGGTTTATGCTTGGAATCGTTATCACTACGACCCTACCTCGATGAACACTCACTCTACCTCTTAGATTACTGAGCGCGACGTCTTCTCCCTTCGACGCTTCATCCATAGCTATTCCAAATGCTTTAGCATCCTTACTACCCCTGCTAACCGCGTATAGGATACCGTTGTTCATTACGATCCCTACCTCCTCCTCACGCCTTATCGACTTCGAGGCTATTGCGGACCATAGTCTTTCCATTCTCAAACAACTCGCGGCCTTCCGAGTCTGTGCTTGAAGGAACTTGGTATATTCGACCAGTCTCTCCCGTCCCTGAGATGTGAGGATATACTCAACACCGCTGAAGGTGACTAGATCCTCGTGAACCAATCTCCTGAAATGTTTCGAAACCCCTTGAACCGTCATCCCTAGCGAATCCGCTACATCTCTCTGCCTCATTCGAGACTGCCGCTGAGCGAGTTCCGTCAAGATCTGAAACTCCGTAAACCACCCGGGCTTCATCCTATTCAACTAGCGTTGAATACGAGTTAACGCCGTTTTAAATGTGGTTGGATTATCCAACCGGCTAGCACTATTCGGGGCCGGCGGGGATTTCTCCGAACGAGAAGCACAAAATACCTAAGCTGACACATGCAGCAAATGTTGATGAGTCTAGATTCAATACGTAAGTCAAAGTGATAGGGCCGGTGGTTAGGTCACTGTACATGCTTCCGCGTTCTGTTTCAGAAAAATGCACGCCGGATCATGGGGGAGATGTTTGGGACGCTTCTTCAAGGCTGCGGATACCCGTCTCCAATATCCTGGATTTTAGTGCGAGCGTAAATCCACTGGGAACTTCGCCTCTCGCTGCAAAGGCCATTAGAAGCGGGATTAGGTTCTTGGACTTCTACCCCGATAAAGACTGTTCGAGCCTTAAGCATGCAATTTCATCCTACATCGGTGGCGTCGCATCTGAGAATGTCTTAGTTGGTAATGGGTCCACGGAGATAATTCACCTCTTCTCGCAGGTCTTCCTCGGACCAGGTGATGAAGCAGT
>CAYWMG010000282.1:0-5477 GCA_964459245.1 uncultured Candidatus Bathyarchaeia archaeon | reverse complement strand
AGATTCTTTCTGTGAATGATACGGAACCTGCAGCTGGTTTGAAGAAGGAAAAGCACGGACAGATTGAAGATTGAATCTAGTAAATACTATCGTCGTCAGAATCACCGAAAGAAGCAGAACATTCAACCTAGGCAGCTTCAGACTCGCAAAAGTCTTGTTACTGCTCATTCTGGCAACACCATAATCAGGCAGGCGAGTTGCGTATCGCACAATTTATAAATCTTTGTTGAGCTAAAATCCCGTTTTAGCTACCTCTAACAAATTTCAGAGAAGTATGAATCTCCTTACTATGGCGACCAATAGACGCATCTGGACAGGTGGTAGGGTTAAGGAAAAAAGCAGGGGTTAACCTTAATTCAAAATGCGAGCCGTCAAAGTTAATACTGCCAAGCTAGTATGGTTTCAGATAGTGGAGTCAGTGTAAGGTTGGAGCAGAAACTAATCGTTATCGTGCTACTTGCCGTCGTTCTCGCCTGCGCGATTCTGCCATCAGCGAGAGCAACGGTACCTATCACCGTGACCGCTAACCCACCAAGTCCATCTCCAAATGCGGCTTTCACGATATCTGGGCGCTTCGTGGGATATGGAAGTGGAGTAGACTGGGTTATGTATTTTCAGCCAGCTGACATCGGTAGTTGTGTTCCCAAGAGTGAAGGCCTTGCGTTTTCTGGAAAAACAGGTGCTGATGGCACATACTCACAGTGGATGAATGGTCAACCCGCTGGATTTTATAGCGTAACCGTGAGAGATGACTTTGGTGACAACTCCGGTCGCGTCTGCGTCACAATCGGTTATGTACATATGTAACTCTGACTTGCCGGTTCACAACAACTTGCACAAACACAACAACATCCAGAATGTTGCGTACGGCGAAGTGCCACGCAGAATTACACATATACATCTACCATAATGTGTGTGATTGGGCGTCATTGAGTAGTACAACGTTTCTGACATTTTTCTATCTCGTTTTCATGTTTCTGGTTATCCAGCCGAACGTTGTCGCTCAGGTGGGCTGTGGCGTTGTAAACTTGCGAGTTCAACGTCCCGAGACGGCTCCGGCTGGCGGATTGGTTCAAGTTAGTTCCATTGTTACCGTGGGGTGTATCTATCGCACCACACTCAGGGTGGATCTAGTTGATTCGGGAACTAACACGATCCTTTCAAGTGCGTATTGGCCGTATAATCCTGAAACGGGAAACGTCAGTCCACCATTGGTTAATAATGCGACTGCTCCGAATGAGCTAGGTTATTGGGCGCTCTCCATTCATGCTAATTTAGGTGGGACGACATCTAGTCTTCAATTCACAATCCTCATAACACCGAATACTTAACCCGCTTCAATCAGTTGTCGTTCTAAAAGCGTGTGCGCACTAGCTGAACCCACACACAAGATCCTTTAAGGAACAACATTCAGAAATGTTGATGGCGGTTGCTGATTTGGCTGAACGGGATGACTTGCTAACATCGTTGAACGGTTTCGCAAGAAGTATGGGTATTGATTTCTTTGGTGTTGCGGATCTTACAGGCGCCCGAGACTTTATAATGGCACAAGGTGGCGACCACATCGCGCGTTTCCCTCGTGCCATCTCGATTGGATTCAGATTGTCAGATGCTGTTGTGGATGAATTGTATCGTCACGAAGAACCCTCAGCGATATTCTCTTACAAAGGTCTCTACAATTCGGCGAACTCGTTACTCGATATGACGGCTGTGCTGATTGCTAAGAGGATTCAAACGATTGGTTTTGGGGCCTACCCGATACCGGCATCACAGAGGATAAATGCTCGAAAACTTGAGGGTGCTTTTTCGCATAAGCTGGCAGCTAACCTTGCAGGCTTAGGGTGGATAGGGAAGAGCTGCCTACTCGTCAACCCAGACTGTGGCCCTAGGGTAAGGTTAGCCACGGTACTCACTGACGCACCTCTAGAAGCGGGAGCACCGCTACTCAACGGCTGCGGCGATTGCAGCAAATGCGTTGAAGTGTGCCCTGTAGGAGCATTTACAGGAGCCCGCTTTGATCCATCTGAACCTAGAGAGGCGAGGTTTCGGGCTCAACTATGCAGTGACTATTCCGAGCGTAGAGCGCAGAACCTAGGTGAAGGTCTCTGCGGACTCTGCGTCCACATTTGCCCGTATGGAACACGTCGTGTGCGAGCATCGTAATTTGATTACTGTGGCTATCTTTGAAAGGGCGGTTCACTCCTGTCTCAAGCTTACTCTGCGTATAACATGCATGATGTTCTGAGGATCCATGAACCAGTTAACCAATAAACGTGATAGCAATTGCGTACAGCCAGACAATCAGGCTAATTGGTATGAGAAAGGCGATACAAATTGCGGCGGCTAGCGGGTTTCTCACTCTAATGGTTAACCAGATTGGGAAGATGAACGCGAAGTACCTCAGCAAAGAGAGGTAATAGGTAGTAGTGAGAAGAAGCAATACTGAGATTCCCAGCGGATAAGTCCAGAGCACACGATCGATTCGCCAAACCATTGCTGTCAGAATAACAAAGAGACCCACACCATAGAAGATTGTGGGATCCACACCGCTGCAACATAGCATAACCCCTCGAAGTCCTTGGTGTAAGAGTGCCTCCATCAGTCTAACTCCATTTCCGCTTGGTTGATTCATTAGCTGAATCCAATATTTCTGGTCAGTCCACGAAGCCAATAGATCGCCGGTGGAGCGATAACAAAACAACGCCCAAGCGCCCATGAGAGTGACTGGAATCGCCAGATAGGGTATATGGCGATAACGTTTCGATTTGACGTTATCAACTAGAATTGGCAGTAAAATAGTGAAACCGTAGATTCTCGTCAAACTGGCGATAGCTGCAAGTAAGGATGATGTGAAATTTTGGCCCCTCTTGTGAAAATACCAAGCTGCGATTGTTGAGAATAGGAAAATGGGTTCGGAATAGCTCAGGATAGTGAACACGTTGATAAAAGGAAAGGCCGCCATCAAAAGAGTGGCATGCAATGCTTCACGTGGTTGCATATACTGTTCTGCGAGCAGCTGGAAAACCACGATGCTTGCCAGAGCAAATATTTGAGCAATCAAAAAAGCCCCAAACCAAAAATCACCAGTCAACCGCCCCGCTAGATAGATTAGGATCGGATAGGCGGGAAGATACACGTAGTTTGGGTGAACATATCCATACATTGCAATTCGTGGAAATTGTAAGCTGTCCCAAGCGTTAAACAGCCACAACCAGTTCATAGGAATTAGATTAGGATTAACGCTCATCCATGGAGTGTGAAATGATCCTTCCGGGCTTAAGGTCTCGAAGAGCAAGACGGCGCCCATGACCCGAAACGCTAGCGCTATACATAACGGGTATAGCAACAGTTTGAACCTGTCTCGGCTCCGCCCGAATGCCTGTGCATGCTTCCCTTTTAGAGGCATGTTTATCATAAAAGAAAAAAACAGACGTGGTTCTAAAGAAACTATGCTATTCCCATATTCGACAGGAAGAGACCGTTGAGAGAGAAGTCGGAACTGAGAGAAGTGACATCTAAGGAGGGGCGAATAGTCTACGGTCCCGTCAGAAGTCGCCGTATGGGATATTCGCTCGGCGTGAATCTAACCCCTGGAAGAGGAAAGCCATGTTCGTTTGACTGTGTGTACTGTCAATATGGTCGAACTCTTAATCTCGTCTCCGCACCCAGTGAACTCACCAATTCGGTAGATGAATGTACGGTTCTGAGAGAAGTGGAGACCTGGCTTCGGAGACTGCGTGGGCAGGACCAAGAGTTAAACTCGATAACGTTTTCTGGATATGGAGAACCCACACTCTTCCCATCGCTCAAGGAAGTTGTACTCGGTGTAAAGAGGCTGAGAGACCTGTACTACCCTGGCGTAAGAGTAGACATCCTAACGAACTCCTCTACCGTAACGCATGAAGAAGTATTTGCGGCACTAAGAGAGTTCGATTGGGTGGTGGCGAAGCTTGATGCTGGAAGTCAAGAGATGTTCGAAGCAATAAACAGACCTGCGAGTGAAGTGCCGCCCCTCGAAGATATCGTTCAAAACCTAGCTAAACTTCAAGATGCAACGAAGAGAGTCACAATTCAGACACTGATATTCAGATCGACAGATTCACGCTACCGTGATAATTCGCTCCTAGAAGAGACGAGATTCGTAGCTGAGAGAGCACGTTTGATAAATCCGGTGGAGATCCAAATCTATACCGTAAAGAGGCGCCCTTCGGAATACTTCGTGGATCCTATTGACGAGCATTCTATGCGGGAAGCTGCGAATTTGATAAACGATATTGTGGAGAAGAGATGCGCCAAAGTCTACCTTTGAGATTCACGGTCCCACAAACTTATGATGGTTTTTTGCAGATTTTTCGGAGGGTCGTTGACGTGTGAAGAACGGAGCCTACTCGATTACTTCCCAAAGGGTTTGATACTTATCCAGCATCTCAATTGTGTAGTCGTCTAGGGGATGGTCTCTCTGTGGTACTGTAACTTGTTTCTCTTCGCCGCAGAGTTCCGTTGAGAAGTATCGTTGACCCGTGTCATTGATCATGGTCACAATTGTTTTGTATTCTGGATGTTTCCTGGCGACTTTGATTGCGGCGGCCACGTTGGAGCCAGATGATATGCCGCAGAAAATTCCTTCTTCTCTAGCCAGCCGTTCGGCCATCTGGATTGATTCATCGGAACCTGTCGTCACAATTCCTTTCAGGTGCTCTAGATCGAGGTTACGTGGGACAAAGCCGTCCCCTATTCCTTCTATTTTATGCGTGCCCCATTTCCGGTGAGCCAGCATAGGTGCTTCTGCAGGTTCTACTGCATACAGTGCCACCTTTCGTTTCTTTCTCTTTAGAAATCGTCCAACGCCAGTCAGTGTTCCACCAGTGCCCTGCGAGGCTAGAAAGCAGTCGACCTTTCCATCGGTCTGCTCCCAAATCTCTGGCCCGGTTGTTTTGAAGTGAGCTGCTACGTTGTCACTGTTGCTGAACTGGCCGGGCTCCCAATATTTTCCTGGATTTGCCTGTTTTAAGTCCTCTATCTTCTTCAGGCATAAATCGACATCGCTCTCTCCGCCTGGGGTTGTGATCACTTCGCCGCCGTAGGCTCGAATGATCTTCATACGCTCTTGACTCATTCCCACGGGCATGATTATGGTGACTTTGTACCCAAGGGTGGTTCCCACGAAGGAGCAGGCTATGCCCGCGTTCCCGGTAGAGGCTTCCAGAATCACCATGCCCGGCTTAAGGTCGCGGCGTTTAATCGCTCTCATAATCATCTCGCGGTATATTCTATCCTTGAGGCTACCCGTGGGGTTCATGTATTCAAGCTTCACCAAAATAGTCGCTTTAACTTCCTCCAAACGCGGAATACTACGGAGCTTGACTAGCGGAGTTCGACCAATAGTTTCGAAAACGTCCTTAGATACGTGGCGCGATTTCGCCCATCCCACACTCATCCACTGTCCAACCAGCGTCCGTGGTTGAGTATCCAATCTT
>CAYWMG010000281.1:0-4266 GCA_964459245.1 uncultured Candidatus Bathyarchaeia archaeon | reverse complement strand
CGAACTCCAATTCTAATTTCAGGTCGGTGAGCACATGGGAAGAAGGCTGCCAAGAGAAATCAAGCTGGATCCCTCATACACTGTCGCTCTTTGTTTGGGAAATCAGAGAGTGATTGGTGAGCTTGAAGCGCAAATGCTGAGATCGATATATCGAACCGGAAGTTATTCAGAAGCGGCGCGCACGCTCAGCCTCTCGTACGCATTTCTCTGGAATAAGATCGCTCAAATCGAGCGTTCTCTCGGCAATAAGGTCGTCCATTCAGAGCGAGGAGGAGCAAAGGGGGGCAGAGCTGAATTGACGAACCAAGGGAAACAGCTCCTCCAAGACTACTCAGAACTTGACTCCAGAGTACATCGATTCATTACACAACCTCGCTCATCTGAGACTTACGGCTTACCTGCCGAGCCTGTGCGACCGAATTTATCCTTCATAGGTAGCCACTGTATCATAGTCGAGAGACTATTCCACGCGTTTCACTCTACCAATCCAAAGATCACCTACCAAATCATCAACGTGGGATCATGGGCAGGAATCTCGGCCATGATGCTCAGGCAAGCTGACATCGCGGGCATACACATATTTGACGAGATCGAATCAACTTACAATCAACCCGCACTCGCGAAATTTGGCCTATCACGTTCCCACGCACTTGTACGCGGCTACAAGAGGCAACAGTGCCTTATGGTCAGGAAAGGGAACCCCAAGAAGATCAGAGGAGTAGATGATCTTCTGCGAAGAGACGTGAAACTGGCTAACCGAAACTTAGGCTCAGGAACGAGAATCCTACTGGATAGTAGACTTCATGACCTAGCAAGAGCAATGGGCGTTGATTTCGAAGCGTTAACGAGACGAGTCCGAGGATATGACTCAGAAATGATGACGCATCGACAAGTGGCAAGTGCGGTCTCGTCAAGACGTGCAGATGTGGGAATCGGCTTAACATCGATTGCTGCCGAGATGAAATTGGATTACACTCCGTTTGCAGAAGAACTATATGACTTTCTAGTTGAGAAAAGGATGAGGAACCCATATGTTCATGAATTCTTCAACATTCTGAAATCCGCAGAGTTCCAAAGCAAAACTCGGACTATTCCAGGGATCAAGTTCTCGCGCCAAACTGGTCGGTTAGTCTCCTAATAATTATTGAGCTACTACTTTGCCTGTTTCAGGTAGTGTGTTGTATCCTCGAAGGCGTAAGGGTAGTTTCTCTGCGAATGATGCGCTCCGGAGGACTCGGAGAAATCCTTGCACGGATGGTTTGTCAATTTTCTGTTTGGATATTAGGAAGTCAAATATCTCCTCCCCCAATGGTATGAAGTCTAAGTTGTAGGCGTCGGCAAAGATTTCGATCCCAATTCCAGCGTCTGCTCGTCCCTGACTAACTGCAGCGGCTACCGCGGAGTGTGTTCTCGCTTCGTACGTGTATCCCCTTACATTGTTCTCTGGATCGGCGTCAAGTTTTCTAAGGTTCTGGTCTATGAAGGCTCGAGTTCCTGAGCCTTTGTTCCTGTTGATGAATAGCACGTCTTTTCTTAGAAGGTCTCTGAAGCTTTCAATGTGTTTTGGGTTTCCCTTGGACACGGTGAGACCATGTCTTCTGGAGTAACCTCTCACCAGGGTTGCTTTTCCGTGAAGGTCGTATTTTTGCATGAATCTTATGTTGTAGGTCATCGTGTCTTCGTCGAGTAGGTGAGTTCCAGCGATGTCTGCCTCGCCTTTACCTACTGCTTTCCACCCTGCGGTTGAGCCGACGTTGACTTGCTTGGTGGTTGGCCTTCCTGAGAGTTCTATGATTAGGTCTATGCCGGGGCAGTTGCTTCCGATTATGTTCAATTCGGCGAGTTTGAGGTTTCTGGAGAGAAGTCTGACTTGGACTTCTTCACCTTCGTCAACGAACTCCTTCCTCTCTGGAACTTCCACATATCCGTCGGCTAAGGATAAGGTCGATATTGCCCCTGAACCACCGAATAATGGGTAGGCTGCGAATCCGTCCTGAGATTCAACTAGATTTACTGGAACGTAGTGTCTTGCTCCTCTTCCAGTCTCAACTCGGAAGGCCATCTCCCCCGTAACCTTCGGACTTGAGTCTGTTTGTTTCAATCCTTGTAATTGCAAGATGAGCGGTTTGACTAAAGCTGTGAATGCTATCATTGCGGAGACTGGGAAGCCTGGTAATCCAACGAGTGCCTTGCCCTTCGCGACGGCTACCACGGTTGGTTTGCCTGGTCTGATTCTCAACCCGTGTACTAATACTCCTGGTTCCCCGATGTTCTGGAAGACTCTGTAGATCATGTCGCCAAGTCCGGCAGATGTGCTTCCAGAAGTTAGAATCATGTCGTACTGTGAAGTCGCCTCTTCTATTCTGTTTCTAAGCGATTCATAATTGTCGGGGAGGATTCCTAGGTATTCTGCTTTGGCACCCATCTCTTCGATCATGCTCTTTATCGTGGGGCCATTAACATCGAAAATTTTTCCGGGTTCAAGTTTGCTTGTCACCGGTACCAGTTCGTTACCTGTCGAGAAGATGGCGATAGACGGTTTTCTATAGACGGCAACTTCGAAGTGTCCTGTAGCGGTTAAGACGCCAACCTCTCTGGGAGAGATTATTGTACCTCGTTTGAGGGTTAAATCGCCAACCATTACGTCAGAACCTGTTTGAGCTACGTTCTCGCCCGGAACGACGGATCGATAGATCGCGACTGAGTCTTCGGCTTTCTTGCTGTATTCAATCATGACTACAGCGTTTGAGCCTCGGGGAATAGGAGCGCCTGTAGCGATTGAAGCTGCCTCGCCGAGTCCGACTTCAATCTTCGGTATTTTGCCTACTTCAGATTCTCCAATAATCTTTAACGTAACGGGCTTGTCCTCTTCGGCACCGTAGGTGCTCTTTGACCTTACGGCGTACCCGTCAACCTCCGATCTGTCGAAGGGTGGAGAGTCAATATTCGCGGTAACGTCGTGTGCAAGCACGCGTCCAACCGCATGTTCAACCTTGATTCTCTCAAACCCTACAGGTTCAGTGCTGCCTAACGCTCGGCAGATTTTCTCGTGAGCTTGCTCCACTGTTAGAAGTTCATGAAAGACGACTGGTCCGGGTGAAGTTTCGTTAATGTGTTTTTGAATTCCCAGATAGGCCTCTCTCCTTGTTGCTGGGTTCTACAATGTCGATCAACATTACTTCAACTTGTTCTTCTTCGTCAAATCCTTCAGTTCCTTCTGGGATGATTAGAATGCCGTTGGCTTTCGTCATCGATGATAAAATTCCTGAACCAGTTAATCTTAACGGATCCACTTTGAAGCTTCCATTTGATTCACGTGTAACGTTCACTCTAACGTAGGACCTTACGCCAACTGGTGTTGTCACGCGTCGAGTTAAGTGTCCGAGGATTTTTGCTTTGGGAGGTCTCTTTACGCCCAGGATCATATCGTTGATGGGTTCAACGAAGACCTCGAACGCGACGAGGGCTGCAACTGGGTATCCTGACAGTACGAATACGGGTTTGCCTAGAACTACTGCTATTCCGGTTGGTTTGCCAGGTCTCATTCGGACTCCATGAATCAACAAACCAGGTTTTCCCATTTCATTGATGACGTCTGGTACGAGATCTTTCTCGCCTAGGCTCGATCCTCCCGTTGTTATGATGATATCCGCCTCTTCTAATCCTCGTTTGATTGCGTTTCTAATTTCAAGGGGCTCGTCGGCAACGGTGCCCAAGTCTACTGGTTCGAAGCCTCGTTGTCTGATTATTGATTTGAGCATAGGCTTGGTGCTGTTAACTACTTGGCCAGGTCGTAGTTCTTGGCCAGGGTCTCTCAACTCGTTTCCGGTGGATAGGATAGCCACGCGAAGCTTGCGATATACTGGGAAATGAGGGAGATTCAGGGATGCGAGAGCTCCAATATGCCATTCATGGAGTTGCCTCCCGCAAGGTACGACTACTTCTCCCAATCGAAAGTCCTCGCCTTTACGGGAGACGTTCTGCCAGGGTGCCACGGGCTTAGTTACGTTTACGATCTTTCCGTTACGCTTGCAGAATTCGACCATGACCACCGCGTCTGCATTTTGAGGAAGCGGGCTTCCTGTGAATAGCTCGATTGCCTTACCATTCTCGATCAGCATAATGTCGCCGGGAGTGCTGCCAGCATGGGATGTTCCGACCACTTCGAGCTCGGTGGGGTTTGTTGAAGTTGCGCTAGTTGTAGTACTCGCTCGAACTGCGTATCCATCGACAGCGCTTCGATCAAAAGATGGAACGTCAGAGGGT
>CAYWMG010000280.1:0-7663 GCA_964459245.1 uncultured Candidatus Bathyarchaeia archaeon | reverse complement strand
GGCGCGTTGGCTGGCCTAATTGTGGGAACGTTCACTCGGATCATGGGATTAATATTCACGCCTCAACTTTCAGGCACACTCGGCTTGGGCCTTATACTACTCTTGAACGGTGCTCAGCACGTTGATGGTTTGCTGGATTTCGGGGATGGGATCATGTGTCACGGTTCGCGCTCTCGAAAGTTGCGCGTGATGCGTGACCAGCAGACGGGAGCAGGCGGATTCACATTGGGGATCATAGTAGTGATAGCCACTATCTTCACGATTGCGAGCCTTAATCGAAACATTATCATCGAAGCATTCGTTGTTTCAGAATCTGCCTCGAATTTTTCAATGGTCGTTCAAGCCTGGATGGGAAGATCGGCTCACAGAGGAATGGCTAGTCAGTTTATTGGAAGCATGCAACTTAAGCATCGAAACGCAAAGATAGCACTATCCACTGTTTTCCTGCTTCTGATTTCGGTTGCATTACTGAATTTGACTGGGCTTCTAGTAACCTTCGCAGCATTAGGAGTCTCGATTGTCATATTGGTTATCTCGAACAGAGCATTTGGCGGTATCACTGGAGATGTTATGGGGGCAACTAATGAGATTACTCGGCTAGTATCCCTCCTTCTAATTCCAGTGGGGTTAGCATGGCTTTAGCCGCGCTCGTTATGGCGGGCGGAAGAGCAACTCGAATGCGTAAGGGCGAGAAACCTCTGCTGCAGATTAATGACAAGGCGATGATAGAGTACGTTATTGAAGCCCTGAGAAAGTCGGAGTTTATCTCACGAATCATAGTTGCAGTGACTCACAGCACTCCTGAAACCGCCCGGAAGGTTATCGAACTTGGAATTGAGGTGACGGAAACATTGGGACGGGGCTATGAGTTTGATATGAAGCAGGCGATAAAGGCACTCGATTTGGGAGATGTTGTCGTTCTATCAGCCGACCTGCCTTTTCTCACGCCCGAAGTCTTGAATGCGGCTATCGAACGATACTTGGCCATGAAGAAACCGGCGTTAATGGTTGCCGTTCCCATAGAACTCTACGAAAGGTCAGGGATGACGCCTTCTTACGTTTTCGATGTAAATGGTCACAAAGTAGCTCCTATCGGGGTTAATGTAATCAACGGAAAGATGGTTGATGAACCTGAGCTTGAAGAAGAGGTCTTCATAACTGAGGCTCAGAACTTGGTGTTCAACGTAAATACGCCAGTCGAGTTAGAGATTGCACGAAGACGTTCTGGTAAGAGTTAGACTAAGAGAGCTTAGATCTTCAGGAACACGAGGAGTTGCAAGATCGAGTGGCGATGACCCTTTGGTGGATAAATTGACAAGCATCTTTCATCCGAAGGAGAATGAATGTTATCATCATTGGAAGCGTTGGAGAGAAGATGTTGGCGATCTATGCTGGGATCGCTGCCAGCTTGACGCTCTTTGACCTAGCTACTGGTTATCGAGTTTTCAGGACTCTCACTTTGCCAGAGCGTAGTCCGACGTATACCTGTTTTGTGAGTCCGATGAACAGGCCAGTTTCTAGTATTCCCGGTATTGTCTTTAAGCGGCGTTCTAATGGAACAGCGTTTTGGATCTTGCCGAAATCTGCGTCGAGAATGAAGTTTCCATTATCAGTGATAACCGGTCCAGCTTTTCCTATGCCCTCCCTTAACTTTGCCCTGCCTCCAATTTTTGCGACTGCGGACTGAACGTACTTGTAGGCGAGTGGTAAGACTTCAATTGGGATTGATTGTTTACCGCCTAAATGTTTTGATAGTTTGGATTCATCGATGACGATAGCCAAGTCGCGTGCAGCGGTGTCCACTAATTTTTCTCGCAATAGAGCCCCACCTCTGCCCTTTACAAGGTTCAGCGTGTATTCTTGAACCTGGTCGGCACCGTCAATTGCATAGTCTATGCCTGCGACTTCATTCATGCTGATGGTTGTGAGACCATTTGATGTGGAGAGATGTTCTATTTGGTAAGACGTGGGGACTATTGAGAATTGGAACTTTCTATCCCTGCGCAATCTCGCAAGTTCTTTCACAGCATAGCTGACTGTGGATCCGCTACCGAGTCCTACGATCCATCCGTTTCTTATCGGTTCGATAGCTTTGAGGACTGCGTTTCGCTTAGCGTCCTCGATCCAGGACAATTTCATTCTTCCGATTCAATCTGTTCCAGTCGATCCATCGCTTTCAGTATTTCATCTCTAATCTGTTCAACACGTTTCTCAGCATCACTGACTGGGGATGGATCATTTCGCTCTGATGATTCTGCAGAGATGAGGCCATTATCCTGTGGTGACGGTGTGAGGTTTCCAGTGCTCAAGAGTTTGATCTTCTCATCGATTTCGGACATTTTCAGGTTGAAGTCTTTTACGAGTTCTTGTCGTGCATTTTCCAAGTCATATCGTTCAACAATGCGTTGATGCTGTTCTATGGACCTTTCGAGTTGTTCAAGGTCAACTTTATACTTGTCAACTAACCGAACTCGTTCGGTTGAACTGATTATTCCTTTCGTTTCTGACTCAAAAATTGTTGTTAGTGCTGAGCCAATAATCTGCCGTTCGAGTTGAAGAAGCTTTAATGCGTTTCTGGATTTGCCAATGTCTTCTTCTGAACTAGTTGGGGTAATATTTCTTGGCGGACCCGGGAGAGGGGGCAGTGGGATGATTCGTTCGGATTCAGGGGTTGAGGAATCTTTCTTCTTCCAAAATAATATCGTGGCGAGGTTCACCAAGATCTGACCCTGAATGAAAACGTCTATTCACGTTGGAGTGTATTAATAGCTTCGCGCCCTAAGAATTCAACATGTCCGCTTTCTCTTTGACATGTTCTTACAAATGTTCATACATGAAGAGATTGAAATGATGAGTAAGATTGCGTAAAACAAGGTAGTTTTTCCATCGATCAGTGATGAAATTAGCTTATTTTAGATGAGCGGACAGTGGGTTCCAATTTCGATACTGAAAAAATTTCCCCCAATCGGATTGATGAGTTGCTGACAAATCTTGTGGTGAAGGATGATTTGGCTAGGAGAAGCTTCCCCTGCGATCTCTTTGAGGTGTGATCGAAGATGAATTTTATGTTCACCTAGAGAGCTGATTACTTTCTTAGGCGACATGGTTATGAATAATCAGGGCGTTGAAACAGCCGGATTCGGGAGTGTACGACCATTGAAGATAGCTGTGATTGGAGCTGGAGGAATTGGAGGATTCATCGGTGGAGCCCTCGCTAAATCTGGTCAAGATGTTTGGGTCATCGGTCGAGGTAAACATCTTGAAGCCATACGCGAACGAGGCTTAATCGTTGATAGCGTTTCGTTAGGAAAGTTTCAAACAAAGGTGAAAGCCACTGACCAACCTTCTGATATTGGAGTTGTGGATCTTGTATTGTTCTGTGTAAAATCCTATGACACTGAGACGGCATTACGCAGTATAGGGCCCATGATCGGTAATGACACAACGGTTCTTTCATTTCAAAACGGGGTGGACAACGAAGATAAGATTGCAGATACGATAGGAAAAACTCGTGTTCTTGGAGGAGCGATCTCGGTTGAGTCTTTCATAGCAGAACCGGGGTTGATTAAGCAGACCTCCGGGCCTATGAGATTCGCTATGGGTGAGATGACTGGCGAGATAACAGACCGTGCGAAGAAGATTAACACGGCTTTCGCCGATGCGGGATTAAAGTGTGAACTCTCTAATCGTATTCAAGAAATTTTGTGGGAGAAGTTCCTATTCATATGTGCTGCAGCCGGCGTCTGCAGCGTCACGCGCTCCGCAATTGGAGATGTTATCGGTTACGAAAAAACTAGGGAACTATACGAGTCAGTCATGAAAGAAGTTGAGGCAGTCGCAAGATCCAAAGGGATCAAATTGGCCTTCGACATTGTTCCACGGACGCTGGCATTAACAGATCGAGTAAGTAAATCAATGAAACCTTCAATGTTGCGCGACTTGGAGCTGGGTAAGCGGCTGGAGATAGATGCGTTAAACGGTTCAGTGTCTAAATTTGGACGTCAAGTCTCCGTTCCAACACCCGTCGATGATTTCATCTATGCAGCTTTGAAGATTCACGACTTGAAGGCTATAGGCAGTTCAACTCCGATCTAGTCTGCCAGTTCAGGTATTGAGAATCGATCAGTTACGCCCTATTCTACTTGGTCTCATAGGGCGCAGTTTAGTTTAACTACAAGAGCAAACCTGTCTTCCGTGACGCGGGTGAGTGGGTGCTCCCACCCGTTCCGCGTTTGAAAATAAACCCCGGAGTTGGGAGCAGTTGAGACAATGGGATTAAGATTCAAACTCGAAACAAAAGAACTTTCAAAGATAGCCGGCCTCTCGGCACTCTTCGTAGTTGCGTCAACGATTCCAATTAGCAGCTTCATAGGTGGAGCTGGATTCATCTCATTGAGTCTAGTTTTCGTGCCGGTTATGGCATACTTGCTCAAGCCAAGAGCGGCAGCCGTTTCGGCGCTGACTGGGTCTTTGGTTGGGTATATTCTTCAAATTGGCATCGGACCAGTCTACGGACCTGTCAGCTTTCTAATTCCCACAGCTGGAGCGATGCTTGGAAGCGTAGGGTTCCGTTCACGCGTAGGAGCGTTGATGCCCTGGGGATACGTACTCTTTGGAGGTGCCTTCTACTTCTTCTTATCCGGAGGAACATTACTGTGGCTGGCTCCATACCTCGTCGTGTTGGTATCTCTTCCCTTGGTCTTGTTTCTAAGCAGGTGGAGAATCCTGCTACTCTGCCTCTATGCTACGATGTGTGAGTTGACCACGATGACTCTCGCGAGTATTACGATTCTCCAACTGCCTGGTTCTCTCTGGTCGCTCATTAGTCCGTTAATGTTCTATGAACGAACTGTTGCAACTGTCGGCTCATTTCTATTGATTAGTGGACTCCGGAAGGCAATTCCTGCACTTGAATTGAAGTGACACGTCATGTGCAGCATAGCTGGGTGCGTAATCTTCGACAAAGTGCGAACAGAACCAGAACTCTTAGCGATTGAGAAGAAGATGCGGTCGGTGATTGTACGCGGTGAGGATAGGGGTAGAGACTCATATGGAATCGTTTCCATTCAACTGGACGGAAGCGTTGTGGAGATTAAAAATGTGGGAAGGCCAAGCAACTCACTGAGTGGTGAAAGATTTGTCTTCTCAACGACTACGATAGTAATGAACAACGACCGAGCAGAACCTACCACTGAATATGTGGAAAACAAGCGTTCCAATGATATTCAACCCTTTGGAAGAAACATCTACGTTACCCATAACGGAGTCATCGCGAATGATCATGAGCTGGAATTGCGGTACAACATTACACGTTCCAGCAAGATTGACAGCGCTATTCTTCCTCCACTGATTGAGAGGTTATGGAACGGGACTGGAAGCGAATTGCAGAGAATTCTCCGAGACGTAATTCTCGGAAGTTTTGCTCTCGCAGTTGTGGACAAACGCAATCCCAACAAAGTGGCAATTGCGTGCAATTACAAACCAATCTTTCTAGAATACGATCTTGAACATGACGTTATGTTCTTCACATCCTTGGAATCCTACTTAGATGTGAATAAACCAATCTGGGAAACGAATCCTCTCAGACAGATGACGCCATACTCACTCATGACGATTGACACTCAAAAGAAGACTGAACAATTCTCACTCTGGAAGCCTGACCCAGCAACTGAGAAGAAGGCTCTCGTAGTCTGTAGCGCCGGACTCGACAGCACGATAGCGGCTAAGGTAATGGTCGATCGAGGTTACGACGTGACATTGCTACATTTCAAGTATCGTCATCGTGCAGAAAAGAAGGAGGAAGAAAGCATCAAACTGATTGCAAGCCGACTTAATGCAAGCTTGCTGATCGTGGACACCTCTCTCTTCAAAGACGTAATTGGACATTCGCGACTTACGGAAACTTTCGAGGAAATTCAAACCGATAGATCTGGAGAAGCGGGAGCAGAGTTTGCCCATGAATGGGTGCCTGCTAGAAATCTAATATTCCTAGCCATTGCCACGGGCATCGCGGAGGCTCACAAATTTGGACTCGTAGTTTTAGGGAACAATCTTGAGGAAGCTGGAGCGTTTCCAGATAATGAGATGATTTTTGTCAACAAGTTGAAGGAAGTTCTGCCGTACGCCACGAACCTTCAAAACCAAGTCAGATTGGAGATGCCTGTGGGCAACCTGATGAAGCATGAGATAGTGAAGCTTGGCACTTCAATCGATGCACCTCTTGATTTAACATGGAGCTGTTACGAAGGAAGACGACTGCACTGCGGTAGATGCGGACCATGTTACATGAGGCGAAAGGCATTCGAGATGAACGGTTTAACTGACCCCGTACATTATGAGTCCAATTGATGTTGAAGACAGAATTATGAAGCAAGCTTGTGTGATGGATGTGGAGGCGTTTATCGCTTCATGAAGTTCCAGGTTGTAAGTTCTGACATGACCATAAGCACGGTGTTGGATACGATTTGCAGCACGGATTAAGTAACGAGCCATTGGCCTCGGATGAATGACAGTGAGTATGAAGGCTAGAAACGCGACTAATGTGCTGCTTGGAACATCGATTGAGTATCAAGCGTATTATTTGTGCAGGTTCAATCTTGCTGCGGTTCTCCCCCTTCTAATCGCAGCGTTTGCATTAACCCATTCCGAGGCGGGGGCTCTTAACGCGATTATCTTTCTTTCCTACGCTCTAATTCTTTTTCCAGCAGGCATACTCGGAGACGTGGTTGGACCTCGTGTCGTAATTACCCTTGGTGCAATAGTCTCCTTCGTGATGAACCTTCTCTTCAGTTATTCAACATCATTTCAATCAATGATGGCCTTACAATTCATGAACGGAGTGGGGCAGGGGATGGCATGGGGTCCTTTGACTAGGCTCATGGCCAACTGGTTTCCGAAAGAGAGAATGAGCTTTGTGATGACTTTAGTGTCGGTACCTCTCTCGCTTGCGCCTACCTTCACCTTTATTCTCTCTGGATATTTTGCTTCATACTTTGGTTGGAGAGCTGCTTTTCAGATTCCTGCCGTAATCCTTGCTGCAGCTTCTCTGTTCTTCGCCATCTATGTGAGGGATAGACCGGAAGCTTCATCGTCGTCTTCATCTTCCACTTCGAGGCGCGATATCTTGCATGTGCTAAGGAAACGTGAGGTGTGGCTAGTTGGTATGACTTACCTTGCGTTTTTTGGAGCAATTCGCGGCTTTCTCGCATGGTTGCCCACATTTCTAGTCGAGCGCATGGGAATGACATTGTTGGGTTCCTCGACTCTGGGAGGGCTTTTGTCATTGCCTGGGATTGTCACGATGTTCGCAGGGACATGGATGTCTGATGTAAGACTCGGTGGCAGAAAGAATATTGTAATCGCTGCTTCGCTACTTGCACCTATGCCACTCTTGATACTTCTTCCTCTGACTCGTGACACAACCCTGGTTCTTGTAATGGTTGGATTCATCCTCTCTCTTTTCAATATCTCTGGGGGGCTGTACTTTGCTTATCCTGCGGTTCTGCTTCCAAAAGAACAAGTTGGAACAGCGTCCGGATTGATAGATATGCTCGGGTACATTGGAATCTTCCTAAGCAGTTTAACGATTGGGATCGCTGTTGATACATTCAAGTCATATGATCCCATGTTTCTGATTCTGACGGCGATGGCGGTTTTCGGTGTT
>CAYWMG010000279.1:0-4985 GCA_964459245.1 uncultured Candidatus Bathyarchaeia archaeon | reverse complement strand
GGCTAGCTTCACGTAGAACATTGTAGACCTAGTTTTGTGTTGGTAGGATTCATGCTCTCAAGTATCCATACTCCCTGGCCTCCTGGATAATCAATCAAACGTTGCAACGACTGATGTTTGGTAAGAAGGCATATTATTTCTGGTAGGATTTCGCGGTGTTAATGAATGCTCGGATATTTTCCGGTGGCGTAGCAGCGTCTACGTCACAACCAGTACTTGGCACTACGTTGTGTGCTCCGGTTGCAGGTGAGAGCATATCTTTCACCTCAGTAATGATTGTTTCTGGTTTTTTGAATAGTAGATCTGTAGGAGAATAATTCCCAAAAATCAATATGTTACTTGGCACGGCGGCCGCGGCGTCTTTAAGCTTCACGTTATTATCCAAGCTTAACGCTGCAACCCCTGTTTCAACCATCTGTTGAATGAGATGACCTGAACGTCCGCAGATGTGTAGAATCATCTCCTTTGAGGTTGATTTGACTACCCGCTCTATTGGGCGCTTCGCGAACTCTTCAAACTGTTTTGGCGAAATGAGGCTTGGAGTTGGGTCAGCCATTACAAGGAAGTCAACGCCAGCATCATCTAATCGTTTCGCGTAATCAGCAACTGTTACCGTACAGTTCTCTAATAATGCTAAGACAGCCTTCGGTTTCTTGAACAATCCCATCAAAAGCTCTTGGATACCTATTATTTGACCAGCCAGAGTGAAGGGTCCTGTTAGGAAGAAGCCTTTCGGAACATTCTCCACTTGGCTTGAAATCAGCCGAGCCGCCTCTATCATTAGTGACATTCTATTTGTAGAGAGCTCTCTCCCTTCGCGGGCAACTTTATCCAGAGGTTCATAGGACCGTATGTGTGGCGCTTCGCGCTCCTTGAATATTGACTTAATGCCAAATGATTCAGCTTCAACAGTCAGATCCAGCAAGGGAAGTGCTGCGTCAGGTTCGTATTGTTGCACATTGCTACGAACAACACGGGTATGAAGTACCGGGTCAAGAAGGCATTGCTCCGTTGTAACGTTCTCGATACTTAGCCCCGGGTACGCTAAGATTGGTGCAGCACCCGTTCTGCCAAGCGATTCAAAATAATCTGCCAGACTCATGAATTTCCCCCTAGGTACACTGCGGTTAAGGATTGTGGAAAGATCTCGACATCGAACACGAACAATCCACACCTCGAATGAATTCTCAAGAGAGACAAACCTAAGCTAGGCGCATTTGTTGAATCCAATTAGAACCGTGCCCAAGTTCGGGTCGTCAGCATCCCAACCTGCCTTCCGTGAAAGAAGAGAATGAACTTGAAATGTGAGGGTAACAGAAATCACGTTCTGAATGCCATGGATCTCATCGAGTTCAGGAAACCGTAAAGCCTTGTACACAAACGTGAGAGTTTTTCCCTTTGCTTGAGTCAACGCGTCGTGAAGGAGGACTAAATTCTTGCCCAAGAAGATAGAGTTTGGGTCCTTCGAGAGTCTTTCAACTTCACTCCGCTCCCATACCTCTCTACCCACCACGCGTTGTTCCTCGTCGCAAATCACGATAATTGGTTCCGGCGCATGTCTCAGATCTGGAGAATGGAGGATCATGATAACGTAATCGCGTTCAAGAACATCCTTGATTCCATTGTTTACTATTCTCATGCCCGGTAGCCCGAGCTGACGATTCGCCTCTGTTTCAAGTCGCATTATCTCTTGTTTGTATGCATTCGGTACAACCCAGTAGGAGATGACCCCAGGCGTTGACATTAAACGAGTGGCAACTGACGCCAACAAGTCGTTCTCGGCATTAGTTTTTTGGAGTATAACGAACAACGTGCATCAGAATCTATAGTTGTGATCCAATCGTTTTCTTTTACTCCAAGATAAGAGCATCGTCCCACTGGCAATCTTGCGAGTGAGAGCGTCTTGATCTTCACCTCTAGTTGCTTACCAATACTCCGTCTATCCTCATTGATACATATGTTCGAAACCAAAATAGTATAGTGAGCTTGAGAGCTACCGAATCTATCTCATGTATAGATTTGGTATTCTTCTTTGGTATGTGGGATTAGTAACTGAATGGTACTCCAAGGTCCTTTAGTTCTTGTTTCACTTCTGAGTACAACTTTCTATGTTCCGGTGTGGGTCTGAGAGATTTGACATCATAACACTCTTGGAACTGCTTTCCAAGTGGGGCGTTGGGAATATCCTGTTCGTATTTAGACAGCAGAGTTTTTACGAGCTCATTTGTATCTTTTCGGGATAACCCGGTTGCAGCAGCGCCGCATCCTGCTTGGCAGCATAGTCTTGCCTCTATGGGAGAGGCTCTGTTCCGGTGCCTGTTCCTTGCTGAAAGCAACACGCCCAGTGCGGAAGCACCCGATACTGTGCTCGTCAATCCGTAGGCTGCTCCCTCATAGAGTACCATTTTTGTACAAGGACCCGCAGCCGCGAATCCATTTGCAAGCGAAAGGGCCTTTGAATTCTTGGATACTGCTTGATGGGATACGCTCACTACCCAGAGTAGTCTTCTTGTAGTATTGCAGCCCTCCTTCAGGTCGGTAGGAAAGTATACGGTAAAATTACCCTGGTTTACCATCGTGCCCATGATGTGGTACGCAGTTCCAACAACAGCGGTCCCTTCTGGGCCACCAGCGTAGCCTCCTAGCAATGGTCCAGAAAGAGCGTATGCTATACTACCGTATGTGTGGTAGTGCATCATTTTGTTCAGCGTTGAATAATCGATCTTTAGTTCGGCTAGTGAGCTTACAGCTCTCACATCTGTGAGTGTTTCTCCCCATTCCTGGTTACTAGCGGCGATCTGTGCAGCATCGGATACGGCGGTGCCGACGCCTTGCTTATAGGTTCCAGGCCGGCCTACTCTTCTCGCTGCCTCTCTATACATCATTGCATGAGCTACGGAAGCCTTGATTTCAAGAGGGCCGCCGACCGTTATGTTTCTTCCCTCTATCTCTCCCAAAATCGGAGCGGTAGTACCGTCTGCCATTGGTTCCTGTAAGTATGCCATGCACATCGGTAGAAATATGTCCTCGTCGCATACGCATCCTGGATTCATTCTACAGAATGGTCTTCTAGTATCTTCGACTTCTCTATGAAACATGTCCCTAGCGTCGATTCCGGAACCTACGGTAATCTTGCCTGGAAGTGTGCCCATCGCTTCCTCGATTTCGTCTTTCTCAAACAAGACTCTCCTGTTGGTGGTTGTGATGAATGTGCCCACGTCTAGATACAGCTCGACAGCCGCTTTCCAAACGTTATTCACAAGGGAGTCATCGTCCACGACGATGTTCTCCGGGTCAAAATGAATGTCATACTTTTTGATAACATCCTTTAGTTTCGGAAGCAAAATTTTAAGGTCAAAGTCCTTTTCAGAACAAATTGGCCCTGTTTCTGCCCTATCCAGGACTTCAGAAATTCTCCAAACCATTCAGTTTCCCAGCGCTCAATCACATAATTGGAATATTACTCATCGCTATATACTGTAGAAATGGATACTTACTCTTACATACCGTTGAAATGATACCTAAGCCTTGATAGTTTTTCTGTTCGCAATGAGTTTCGTGACTAATTTAGGCGCCTGGACGGCATCTTCGGCATATCCGTCAGCTCCTATATCGTGGGACCATTCTTTCGTTGTTGCGCCGCCTCCAACTATGACTTGATAGTTTACTCTTTTCTTCAACCCTTCCAGCAAGTCCAGAAATTCTTTCTGCGCGGTCCTTGTAGTAGACATCAATGCCGATAAGCCTACCACGTCTGCGTTAAACCTCTCTGCTCCTTCTAGAAACTTCATGGACTGAACGTCCGATCCTAGGTCGCTTACATCAAAGCCGGATACTTGAAGCAAGAGGGATACGATGTTTTTTCCTATATCGTGAATATCCCCAGCCACTGTTCCTATGACCACTTTCCCTGCCTTCTCAATACTTTTCGCTCCGCTTACTTTGGAGAGAAGGATGCTTGTCACAGACTTTACGGCTTCCGCAGACAACATGAGATTGGTCAAAAAGAATTCTCCACACTCGTATTTTTCACCTACGAGTTTTAGGGTAGGGGAAATGTGTTTCTGAATAATTTCAATAGGATCTAAACCAGATTTGACGATTTGTTCAGCGGCCTTTTTGGCTGTGTCTTCATCACCGTCGAGAACAGCTTTCTTTAGAACTTCAATAGCGTCTTCATTCAAGTAGCATCAACGCCCGTGCCGTTTTTGTGGGAATTAAATCTTATGCACATATGTCAGTGACAGGAATGCTAGATTTTTTTCAATTTGTTGACGTCGGACAGGATTGAAGCAAGGAAAGCCTTCCGCACATGGAGCAGGTTCTCCGCTTGGTCATAGACCAATGAACGTGGTCCATCGGCTACGCTATCATCCACCTCGTTACCGCGGTCGAATGGCATAACATGGATGAAGCGGGCGTCGTTTGTTAATTTCATTAACTCCCCAGTCAATTTCCAGTCCTTGTGCGCAGCCGCTAGTTGCAGCTCCTCGTCCTTAGAATGGGTGTAGTAGTTAGGCGAGACCCAAGTGCGAGGGAAGACCACATTTGCTCCTTCCACAGCTTTCTCATAATCATGCAGAATCTCAAACTTACAATTATTGTCCGAACATTTCTTCCTGATTAGTGTCTCCGTCTCTGGATCCAAATCGTATCCTTCAGGGTAGGCAACGGTGACATCCATCCCATAGGTAGCGGCGATTAGAGCGTCAGCCTGGGTTGAGGTGTAGTGTCGAACTATGGGTGAGTAAGCCCACATGGCAACGAACTTCTTCCCCTTGAGCTTACCTAAGCTCTCTTCCATGACCATTACGTCCGCCATAGCTTGGGTTGGATGTTGCATATCACAGGCCAAGTTGATAACAGGGATTTTGCTGTACTCGGCAAACTGTTGGGTGATGACGTCGCCAAAGCCGGGTCTGAGAACACCGTTCTTGTCAGGAGCTGGGCCACTTAGGCGGATGCCCACAGCGTCAACGTATCTC
>CAYWMG010000278.1:0-3219 GCA_964459245.1 uncultured Candidatus Bathyarchaeia archaeon | reverse complement strand
GATTAGACATCAACAGTCCATTGGATCCAAATACTAAACAAATCCTTGACGATAGTAGAATCGTGGCAGCTAGGCCAACCCTTGACGCGCTTACAGAGGCCAAGGTAGTCGTTCTCTCCCACCAGAGCCGACCTGGCAAGGATGACTTCACCTCTCTCCAGCAACACGCCGAACTGTTGCAAAAGGCCTGTTCGCAACGAGTAAAGTTTGTAGACGATGTCATGGGGCCCGCGGCTAGGACTGCAATCCAGGAAGTCAAGAGAGGAGAAGTCCTCGTACTCGACAATGTCAGGTTGTGCGCTGAAGAGAACCTGGAAGAGAAGGCTGAAAAACTTGCCAAGACGAACCTAGTCTCTCGACTAGCCCCATTATTCAATCTCTACGTTAACGATGCCTTCGCCACCTCGCACCGTTCACAAGCCTCCCTCGTAGGTTTCCCACGGGTGCTACCTTCCGCTGCAGGAAAATTGATGGAAAAAGAACTATCAGCCCTCAACAAGCTGCTAAAGCAACCAGAACAACCAAGTACATACGTCCTCGGCGGCGCCAAAATAGAAGATAAAGTTCCCGTGATAGAAAACATCCTAGCAACGGGCAAGGCTGATAACGTGCTCGTAGGAGGAAACGTCGGCAAAGTGTTCCTGAAAGCTCTCGGACAAAAATTCAACAATACAGAAGAAGAGAAGCTCTCTCAAGCAACCAGCCAAGTACAAAAGGCTGCTGAGATTCTGCGCAAGTTTACAAAACGAATCATCCTACCAATAGACTTTGGAGTTCTAGCAAACGGAAAACGTACCAATGTCGACGCGAAGAAACTTGCTAGAACTGGAGAAGCTTTAGACATTGGCGTCGAAACCGTGGAAAAGTTTGCTGCGATAATAAATAAATCCAGAACCGTTGTAGCCAGCGGCCCGTTAGGAGTATTCGAACAAGAAGGATTTGAGATAGGAACAAAGGTTCTGCTCGAAACAATGGGCAACGCCGACGCATTCACAGTAATAGGAGGCGGCCACTTGGCCGGCTACGCTGGTATCCTAGGAATCGACAACCGCTTCTCACACGTAAGCACTGCTGGCGGAGCCATGCTGGCTCTACTCGCAGGCGAAGAACTGCCCGCCATCACCGCACTAGTGGACGCATCAAAGCGACACGGCAAGATGCAAGACAGCTCATAACCTGAGAGAGCGTGGTCTAACAAAATTCTAAGTATCAAACGAATTTTAAGTATCTTCTTCAATAGTCGGCCTTGTGCCTCGGTGGCTCAGCCTGGCAGATGCCGATTCTACTGGCACTGGTAAGCAGCCGCCTTGTAATCCGACAGGAAAGCGGCAGGTCGCGGGTTCAAACCCCGCCCGAGGCTCCATGATAGGGAGTGCGGGAAAGAAACTCCAGGTATGCTTCCGGGTCAATCTGCTCGACGCTTGCGTTGTCCACATCAATCAGGTAGATGGAGTGGAGGCGAGCGTTTTGGATTTCGTCGAAACTAACGGGAGGTTGTGAATAGTAGTTATCGCAGAGCTTCTTGATGTGGTACATCTCTGCGGGAGTCCGAAACGTTGGAGACTTTAAAAAGGTAGGATTGACTGGCATAATGTTGGTCGGCAACGTACCTAGAGCGAACTTGTCCGCAAAATGGCTGTATCTGGAAATCTTACTCGCTGTGCGACTTCGATTGTATGTCAACGGATCTAGAGCATGATTAGGTGGAGTATACCCAGTCTCAACCTCGACGATCATGCTACCTTCGCCCTTGGTCGCATATAAATCACAGATCAGATTTCCTCCAAGAGGTTGTTCCACAACGACGTCATAGCCTTCCTTGATCAGAGAACGTGCTACAAGTAGCTCCATGGCTGAGTGGTTGATCTTCACAATTTTTCGTTGCTTCAATTCTACGAGCCTTGAGCGAACTCTATCAAGCTTCTCCAGAACGAACTGTGGTTCACTCGATCCTATTCGTTCCATTAGGGTTGATAGGTCTTCGTTGAATCTCTCCACAAGCTGCTGCTCCGAACTACGATGGTTCCCAGCCCTACCCTCATGCTCCCACGTATAATAGAGTCACTCCAAGTTTTCGCGAACTAGAAGCGATACGCCTCATCTCCTGCAAATGCGGTTTCAGATTTAGCGGACAACGGCCGATTATTTTTCAGTTGTCCAGCACACTTTGGTTCGAGGCCCCATGACTCGTTAGTATGATACTAGAGTCTCTTAGCTTTGCGGCCAGTCACATTTCCGTGCATATCCTCGACTTATCTGCCCGTACTTTGAGTGTGAGTGGCGTGTTGTAAATATGAGATTGTTTGTCACGATCGATTTTCAGCCTTTTGCAGGTAGCGATTTAAGACGTCTCAAGTCTGCTTGAGGCGGGCCTGTCTTTTAGCATCTTCCACGTATGATATTAGGTCATGGTTTGGATTTTCAGTGAATGGAATCTTCAATCTTGCGTATAGCGCGATCGCAATTCTTCTGGTCACAACCTTTGACGAATTGAGCCCAAAGGTTGATGACAGTATCTCCGATAGGACATGTAGGTTAGTTGGCAGAGTATCTCTCGTTACTGAATGGAATTTTTGAAGACCGGCGTAGAGCGAATTTAGGACGCTGGGTCCTGTTAGTCCCACTATTGTTTCTTCTATGGCTCTCAGGAGAGTTTTATTGAAGTCAGCTAAGGTGTGGCCATCCAGATGATCTTTAGTTGCAGCTGCACATTCTGAATGTTTATCATGCTGCAAAGGCCCACCAGTAAATTTACCCTATTACTTCCGTTCTATATTATGATTTGCTAAACTAGAGAGGTATAATGGAAAAAAAGTAAATATGGTCGTTGCCCTTGTTTTTGGCGACATACCATATGCTCCTATCTCAAGGAGAACCCCTCTCATTCATATGGCAAGGCTAACCATGCCACCTCTCTGTTCTCACCAGTATTCCGCAAGTTATGGAACATACTTGCATTTTGGGCATTCCCATCTTTCGACTTCACCATTAACATTCACAACCTACCGCAAGAAAGCTTTCTGGCACTTTTGACATAGAACATCTATCCGTTCCAATTTATTGTGACCTAGCAGCGCATCCATCAGACGACTCTTCGTTGCTTCCCTGGCTAAGTCAGTTAGAGTAATCCAACCTAAGAATTTTTCATTATCAAAAACTCCTAGACGACTGAAACGGCTCTTAACTATCATCTTGGCAGCGACCTTGGTGGAGGCGTTT
>CAYWMG010000277.1:0-2902 GCA_964459245.1 uncultured Candidatus Bathyarchaeia archaeon | reverse complement strand
AAGCCGACAGCACGCTAGATCCTAACCTAGCACATCAACTAGTAAATCAGGTACAGGAAATAATCTCAGCCGACGTCGGCTATGTCTTTCTATGGGCACACTGGAAGATTGTGGCGTTCAAATCCAACATTGTAGGCGTAGTCCAAGACAGTTTACCAGTTGCTTATTATGGGCCTGGGTACAAGGATGTATATCGAACGGGTGTATCCTCAGTGACAAGTTCGACGTCTATGGCACAGCAGACTGGTCTGACATCGACAATGCCAACCATCGCAATAATCATAGTAGTACTCCTGATTGTTGCAGGCGCGGTAATTGCTAAACGAAAGAAGAAAGCTCCCTCATCATAACAAGTGCGTAACTCTGATTAGGGGCTCATGATTTGGGCTTCGCGGAACTGCGGCACTGATGAATTATATTGTAAAGCGAGTTCTGCAAGCTCTCCCAACCCTCTTCATAGTAGTCCTACTCAACTTCGTACTAGTTAGACTAGCGCCTGGCGATCCTATCTCCTACATACTCTCCAATACGGCGGAAGCGCCCCCAGCACTCGTCCAACAATATATTCATCAGTTCGGTCTAGATCAACCAATTTATGTTCAGTTTGAAATCTACTTTTCTCGACTGCTTCAAGGCGATTTAGGCTACTCCTTCACGTACAACGCGCCAGTATCCACAGTCATCCTACCCAAAGTCGAAGCCACACTTCTACTAACACTCGTAGCTTTGGCTTTACAAATTCTTCTGGGAATGGGGATGGGAATCTGGGCTATGAAAGGCTCACGCTTCAAAGGTATTCTACTAAACGTCACTTCAATCATATCCTGGTCCGCGCCAACGTTTTGGGTTGGCATGATCTTAGTCATACTGTTAGGAGTAGATCTGAAAATTTTCCCCATCGGCGGAATGTTCACCCTTGGCGAGACCGGTTCACAACTATACACTAGTATCTTCTGGCATCTAATTCTGCCCGCTCTTAGCTTAGCTCTTGCAGGTTATGGATTATACTTTCGTCTAACAAGGGCAAGTTTCATTGAAACCCTCAGCCAAGACTACATTGTGACAGCCAGGGCTAAGGGCTGCAGCGCAAGCAGAGTACTCTTGAAACATGCCTTCAAGAATGCTCTCCTTCCAATAATCACAATCATCGGTACCAACGCCTCATTCTTGATCACTGGAGCTGCACTCATCGAAGTTGTTTTCGGATGGCCTGGCATCGGTTATCAGCTCAACTACGCAATCACTGCGCGAGACTACGGAATGATCGAAGCAATATTTCTGGTAGTTGCTGTGATTGTGATCATCTCTAACCTACTTGCTGATATTGTGTATACAATTATTGATCCAAGAGTGAGATACGCGTGAGTTGGCCGAAGATGACTTCAGTTCAGGTTACAAAACAACCCAAACGCCTCAAGAGACTATTATTAAGAAATACATCGCTCATGGCTGGCCTAATACTAGTGCTCTCTCTCTCAATCTTTGCTGCGAGCGCAGCAATACTTGCACCTAATGGACCTCTGGCGGTAAATCTGAATGATATCTACCAAGCTCCGAGTATGCTTCACCTATTCGGGACCGACGACCTTGGCCGAGACACGTTCGCTCGGGTAATTTGGGGAACACGAATCTCACTTATGGTTGGCTTCGCGGCTGCAGCAATTGCCGCAGCCATCGGAATCATCGTTGGCAGCGTCGCAGGATACTTTGGCGGCTACATCGATATCATACTCATGCGATTCGTTGACGTAATGCTCAGTATTCCCACTTTCTTTCTAATCCTCCTCATCGCTCTAATTTTTGGAGGAAACGAGTTTATCATCGTATTCATTATAGGATTCACAATCTGGCCTAACGGAGCTCGCTTGCTACGTGGAGAGATGCTTAAACTCAGAGACCAAGACTTCGTAAACGCAGCCAGGGTAGCAGGTGCACCGTCACGCATGATAATGTTCAGCGAACTCTTACCAATCACCATCTATCCATTAATAGTTGACAGCGGCCTCCGAGTTGGTTCAGCAATACTTACAGAAGCCTCCCTCGGCTTCCTTGGTGTTGGCGATCCCAACGCCGCCAGTCTCGGTTGGTTGTTGAATGAAGCCATTTCGAGCTTCCGATCGGCTTGGTGGACTGGACTATTCCCTGGCCTAATCCTATGCCTCGCAGTTCTTGCCTTCAACCTGATTGCTGATGGATTGAATCAGGCACTTAACGTAAAGTTGAGATGGTGATATTTTTGAGCTACGACAAGACTCTCCTCCGCGTTGAGAACTTAACTACCCACTTCTTTAGCGGAGAAGGAATCGCTAAGGCGGTCGATAACGTCTCATTCTCTGTGAAGGAAGGAGAGACTGTGGGACTCGTTGGTGAGTCGGGCTCAGGAAAGACTGTGACCGCTTTCTCAATAATGCGCCTCGTGCCTCCACCCGGGAAAATAGTCGATGGACTCATCATGCTTGACGACGGAACTGGGGACCTCGTAGTGAAGCCAGAGGAAGAAATGATGAAGATAAGAGGCGCCAAGATCGCAATGTGTTTTCAGGACCCATTCACATACCTCAATCCACTAACCACCGTTGGAAAACAGATATCCGAAGCCATCACACTTCATCGAGAGGTAACGGACGAAGATGCAAAACATGACGTAATATCGCTTATGAAGTCCTTGGCTATACAATCACCAGATGAAAGGTATGATGCCTACCCACATCAGCTGAGCGGCGGAATGCGCCAGAGAATTCTGCTCGCGATCGCAATCTCATGTGGACCTAAACTACTGATAGCAGATGAACCGACTACAGCCCTTGACGTCATAGCCCAAGACGAAATCCTAAGCCTACTGAAAGAGATCAAGAATAAGCTCGGCATGGCGCTCCTCCTAATAACGCACGACCTAGCGATA
>CAYWMG010000276.1:0-2365 GCA_964459245.1 uncultured Candidatus Bathyarchaeia archaeon | reverse complement strand
ATCTTTGACTCAACAACGAGTTTCTTCGTCAAAGTTCTTGACAACTCCGGCTCTTTCAACTACCTAGTTGCGATTCCTAGGAGCGAGAATGAATGGTCAAATGAGGTCGACCAAGTCACACGTTTAGGAGATTACCCTTGCCAGAGTATCAACTGTAAATTCAGAAGTATTTTGTGTCGTGCTATCTACACCATAAGACTATACGTATCGTACCCTGATGCCGTGCACACTCACTCCAGACTGAAGCAAGTGATCTTAACTTGACGATACAAAACTTGGAAGAACAGCTTGAAAGCGTAGGTCTCAGAATGCCCCCTTACTGGAGTCCAAAATACCTCAAGAATGTCGACAAGCTATCAAAGCCGATTTACAAGATCAAGGAAGAGACGGACATTTATGTTAAGGTACGGGACGGGGTTAGGCTTTGTCTGAATATATTCCGCCCTGACAGCGAGGGTAAGTTCCCCGTACTGTTAGCCGAGTCGGGCTACGGTAAAGAGCGGCAATCAATCAAAATTCCACCCCAGTCGTTTGATTCAATTGTTTTCGATCACGACATAGAGGCCGGTAACACGAAATTCTTTGTGTCAAGAGGATACGTTCACGTCATTCTTGACTCGCGAGGAGTAGGCAAATCCGAGGGCGAATACTGGGGGCCATACAACGCATATGAACAACAGGACACAGCGGATGTAATTGAATGGCTGGCTCAACAACCCTGGTGTAACGGAAACATTGGAATGATTGGAATATCTTGGTTCGGAGGCATCCAATTTCTAGTGGCAGCGCAACGGCCTCCTCACCTAAGAGCAATAATGCCTGCTGAAGCTCAGGTTGATCGATATCGAAGGGCTTACAACGGCGGCATAATCACGCCATTCTACTACTATCTCGAAACGTCCGAGAACAATCCCAAACTCTACTCTGCAAAGTTGTACGGCAAGGAAGAATTGGAGCGTAGAGTCAAAGAGAGACTGGAAGATCCCGAGATAAAATACAATTCCTACTACTACGGAGTATTGGCGTCTCCGAGTGTGAAAACTGCGTTCGCTGACATGCTACTGCATCCTCTGGACGGACCCTTCTGGTGGGAGAGATCAGGGTACAAGAAATTCGATAAGATATCCATCCCAGTTTATGTGGCCAGCTTCTGGGGAATGGGACCAAATACCAAAGGCGCATTTGATGCACTAAATGACCCAACATTGAATGTGCCGAAACGAATCGGAATTTTCATGCAATGGCGTGAAGTCTCCCTGCCGGGACCCAACATGCTGAATCCTCAGTGGCTGAGATGGTACGACTATTTTCTAAAAGGCATAGACACAGGCATGATGGACGAACCCCCGATAATGCTGTATGTGATGGGTGTCAAGAGATTTCGATTTGAGAGAGAATGGCCTCTTGCAAGAACAATATGGACGAAATATTATCTTCGAAGAATGGGCGAGTTAGCGACAACGCCGGAAGACGAAGATAACATTCCTCCCGACGCTTTCATTCACAACCCTCCAATTTCATCAAAGAGGATTGAGTCGCTCACGTATTCTACTGCGCCGCTACCGAAGCCCCTGGAACTTACCGGCCCAGTAGCTTTGTACCTGCACGCAGCAATAGATCAAGAGGACGCAAACTTCGTTACTAGACTATGGGATGTCTCGCCGAACGGAGATAAAACTCTCCTTGAAAGTGGGTATCTAAAGGCTTCACACCGTGCGCTAGATGAGAAGAAATCAAAGCCATGGCAACCATACCATACGCACCTCAAAGCTGAACCTGTTCCACCGGGCCAAGTAATACAATATGCGATTGATATTGGCCCAATCTCGATGGTTTTTGCGCCATACCATCGAATTGAACTCGACATCACATCGATGGATCCGCTACCACAGGTCCATCATCATAAAATCTATCTGATGAATCACCTGCCCAGCCAGACTTTAACATGCTATAAGATCTATCGAGATGCAAAGTATTCTTCGCATCTTCTGCTTCCAGTAATTACAGACACACCTGAAGAGTACTATATCAACTAAAGAGACCAGCTGGCTCGGCGATGGTTAAAGTTAAAGACACCGTTGCGAAAGCCGCGATGTCGGACGGCGGCCACATTATAACCGGCGCGCAAACTATCTTTCTGGCACCTAATCCGAGAATCGCTCGCCTTGACTTGAACGAGAATCTCTTCGGTCCCTCCCCCAACACCATTAAAGCGATTAATGACTTCACGACGCAGGTCGGTGTGCAATGGTACAACGCATGGGTCAGAAAAGAGTGTGAGAATGCTATAGCAGAGTACTGTAACGTACAGGCCGACAATGTTTTCATCGGCAATGGATCTTCAGAGACTCTGGTCTTGATAGGA
>CAYWMG010000275.1:0-3785 GCA_964459245.1 uncultured Candidatus Bathyarchaeia archaeon | reverse complement strand
TTCAGCAACGAACATGACCTTGAAATCGTGTCCAAGGTAGCGAAGCTTGATGGCGACACGATCCGCATGATTGTCAAGGACCTGCCTCCTCATAGATGTCTAGTTGTTGGAGATTTGGTTGATAGCTTTCCCATGGTCATTAACGTTCGACCGCTGGAAGTTCAAGCATTAGGCGCAACACGCTACTTCTTCCGAGATCAGATCGCCGCCTGAAGTATGTTGACCCAATGATTTTGTTATTTGCGATTGAATGTCAAGCTCACGTAACGTAATCTAGCCATTCATTATGTTTACTTCTTCCCTTGACTGCCTCTTGGTAAGCGGTCTGAAGCTTTCGTGTTATTGGATAGTTTCCATTGCCAATCTTTCGGCCGTCTATTTCTCGAATCGGTGTCACTTCGGCTGCAGTTCCGGTAAGGAATATCTCGTCAGAAATGTACAGTTCTTCACGCGAGATTGCACTCTCTCTACAATTCACACCAGCATCTTGAGCGAGTTGAATTACGGTGTCCCTAGTAATTCCACCCAATATGCCTGACGAGGTCGGTGGCGTATATAGAACGCCGCCTCTCACTTGGAAAACGTTCTCTCCAGTACCTTCGGCGACCAACCCACTCTCATTCAACATGATAGCTTCATCACACCCAACCTTCAGCGCCTCAATCTTAGCCAACGCTGAATTTGCATAATTAGCTGAAGACTTTGCCTGGACGGGTAGGCTCTGAGAGTTAATCTTTCTCCAAGATGAGACTATACATCTCACACCGTTCTTAAGAGCATCCTCTCCAAGGTAAGCTCCCCAACCCCAACAAGCAATCGCCATATCGACCTTATTGTGAAGAGGGTTAACCCCCATCTCGCCATAACCACAATATGCAATGGGGCGGATGTAACATTCACTAAATCCGTTTACCTTAACTACTGATCTAATAGCTTGAGTGATTTCATCAGCGCTATACTGGATATCCATCAAATAGATCTTAGCGCTGTTAATCAACCGCCGTACGTGATCATGGAGCCTGAAGATTGCTGGACCTCGGTCGGTCCCATAGCATCTCATCCCCTCGAAGACGGCTGTTCCATAATGCAGAGCATGCGTCAAAACATGTATCTTGGCACTATCCCAGTCGACTAGTTGCCCATTGATCCAAATCCTCTTACCCTTATTCATTTGATGAAACCTCACCGCCCTATTGACTAAAAGTGTAATAAAAACCGCTTTCGCACACCCTCATGTGAGGATAAGATTCGCCTGCGTCCTTCCAAGTTTCAATAGTTTTCAATAGTTCATCTTCAACCACGCCCCATGCATGGCCAGACAATAATACTTAACCCACTAGGATTACAATACCCGAACTTCCAAAAAAGGCAGTCGATAAGTTGAACGTTCTAGATCTCCGCAACGTTTCTCTGACAATCGGTAAGAGAAAAATTCTGAACAACCTTTCTTGGAACATCCAAAAAGGACAACACTGGGTTCTGATTGGTCCCAATGGTTCTGGGAAGACTACACTTCTCCAGATAATAAACGGATATCGTTGGCCTAGCACGGGCACAGCGGCCGTTCTGGGCAAGCCATTTGGAAGCTACGATCTGAGAGAGCTTAGGAAGAGAATTGGATTCGTAAGCTCATTCGTCTCTGAAAGGATCCCAGCAGAGTTACCTGTCTTAGACATAGTTATGGGAGGTAGCTCGTCAACAATCGGCCTATTCGAACTGCCATCGGGGCCTCAGGTGAAGAAAGCAAAATCGACGCTCAAATCCATTGGGTGCGGGTCCCTCTATAAGAGTCAGTACGGGACGTTGTCCGACGGAGAAAAACAGAGGGTGCTAATTGCTCGAGCACTCATGAGCTCTCCAACCCTTTTGACCCTAGACGAGCCATGCAGTGGCTTGGACATAGCGGCACGGGAGGGATTCCTAAAACTCCTAACTCAAATAATAAGAATGAAGGGACCAACAATAATCCTCGCCACTCATCGTATCGACGAGGTTGTAAGGGCGTTCTCGCACTGTATGATAATACGAGAGGGACAAGTAGTATGCTCAGGTAGAAAGACTATGGTCTTAACCAGCCGTAACTTGACGAACGCCTTCGGAGTCAAAATTCACGTCATACCCCATGGAGGCAGATACCAAGCCTTTTGTCCATAACCTAAGTGACCACGCAACCTACCGATAGTTGGAATCATCAAGACGTAGCAACGAATAGTGGCATCAGTTGAGCGTGAAAAGGTTGGTTATTGCCAGGGAAGAACGCTAGGCCAATCGAACGTCACCTTTTTCTAACCTGCCTGTATGCAATCTGTTCTAGGTGATCCAGTTTGGCGGCCGCAACGCTCTTCGAAAAGATATGGGAGAAGCATGTGGTTCATGAAGAGGCAGGGAGACCAAGCCTCATCTGGATCGACAGGCACCTCGTTCATGAGGTTACCTCGCCTCAAGCTTTTGATGGCTTACGATTATCAAAGAGGCGTGTTCGACGTCCGGATTTAACATTCGCAGTTGCGGATCATAATGTTCCAACAATTGATCGATCACTTCCAATTCAGGACAAAATCTCTGCAAAACAGTTAGAGGTATTGGGAAAGAATTGCAAAGAATTCGGGATCACCTATTTCGATCTGAAAAGTCCTCAGCAGGGAATCGTGCATGTTATTGGACCAGAGCTTGGGCTTACGTTGCCGGGAACGACCATAGTATGCGGAGATAGCCATACGTCAACACACGGTGCATTCGGAGCCCTGGCTTTCGGGATAGGTACGAGCGAAGTTGAGCACGTTCTGGCTACCCAATGCCTATGGCTTGAGAAGCCGAAAACCTTGGAAATCTCCGTGAACGGCTCACTGACTCACGGAGTAACCGCGAAGGACATCATTCTTAGCATCATTGGAAAGATTGGACAGGCAGGCGGAACTGGTTCAGTAATCGAATACAGAGGCAATACCATCTCTCAACTCTCAATGGAGGAACGAATGACGATATGTAACATGTCGATAGAAGGTGGAGCTCGAGCTGGGCTTATCTCCCCCGATGAAACCACCTTTCGTTATCTGCAGGGACGAAGGTATGCGCCCAAAAGTGATTTCGACAAAGCTAAAGAAGAATGGTCACAACTGGCAACAGACAACGGCGCCTCATTTGACAAGAGAGTTCAACTGGACGCAGGCAGGGTAGCTCCACAGGTTACTTGGGGTACAACCCCCGCAATGGTAGTAGACATAACTGGCCAAGTCCCAGACCCTGAAGACATTGAAGATCCCAACTTGTCGAAAGCTGCAGCAAGAGCCTTGAATTATATGGGACTGGAAGCTGGAACGCCCATACAATCAATCAAACCAGACAGGGTCTTCATAGGATCTTGCACAAACTCCAGACTCTCAGACCTCACTGCCGCATCTAAAATTGTGAAAGGAAAGAAAGTGGCCCCCAGCGTACGCGCAATGGTAGTTCCCGGTTCTCAAATCATAAAATTACAGGCCGAGAAACTCGGCCTAGACAGAATCTTCAAAGAGGCCGGGTTTGAGTGGAGGGAGTCGGGCTGCAGCATGTGTTTGGGCATGAACCCTGACATACTCGCTCCACGAGAAAGATGCGCCAGCACATCAAACAGGAACTTCGAAGGCAGGCAAGGGCGTGATGGCCGTACCCACTTGGTCAGCCCGATAATGGCTGCGGCGGCTGCTATTGAAGGGCACTTCGTTGATGTTCGTCATTGGGATACGGGAGGATGAAAACATGGAACCTTTCAAGCACCTTAAAGGAAGAGTTGCACCATTAGACCG
>CAYWMG010000274.1:0-1750 GCA_964459245.1 uncultured Candidatus Bathyarchaeia archaeon | reverse complement strand
GTCTTAATACTTAGAAGATCACTTTTCTTTCCCTCCCGGTAAATGTAGAGCGCCATAGTCAAGGCGTAGATTCCTCCGACCCAGGTTGGAATTTGGAGAGCATCTAACGAGTAGAATGAATGGCTGCTCCAAAAGGCGGGGGTTGCTACGTACGCCGCGAAGGCACCGAGTAAGAAACTGATCTTTGCTCCTTCAATCTCTAGAGCGTTCGTTCGACCGATATTGAGGACCGATTGATTAGTCATGAGCATGTCCGAGATTATTACGAGAACGGTATCAAGGTATGTGATAGCGCTCAAGAGAAAAATGCTCGCGTAATTTCCTTCGTTATTTTGCAAAGCACGCGCAAGGTAGACGATGCCGATCGCGGGAAAGATCAACATTTCAGTGGCGATGAAAGCGTAAGTTACTTCCATGGGAGAGATGTGGTTCGAAGAAACTTGCACCCTAGAGAGCAGGATAGAGAACAGAACAATGACACCTACGCCCATGTGAATTGCAATACCATATTGGGCCACTCTCCCGTTGGACCAATTATCGACTCTCTTACTCGTTCCAGCAAGCAGCAAGCTTGCTTTAACCAACCCTAACATGAGGATTAGACTTCCGATTCCTGGAGTGAACGTAACCAGGATTTGCAACCAAATCTGAAGGTAAGTATTCGAAACCAGCATAGCGTAGAGCGTTGGTAGAGAAAAGCCTACCGCGATTGCGGATATAGTGAATTGTCTATCGTAATCCGTTTTCAGGCACCTCCGAAGGTGACCGCTTCTAGTACTTTCAACAATTCGGATGCGTTACAGATCTTGAGGGGTATTCCCATCTGTGAACACACTTGAGCTATCTGTTCAAGGGAGGTTTCTTCACGGTCTAAGAGAAGTTCATAACAAGACTCTGCTTCAGGATGGCTGGGTTTCTGGAAGAGGCTGGTCGTCTTTATCACGACAATTACAACGCGATTACTCTCAACGAGTGGTCTCAAGGCTAGAAGATCTGTAGCCTTGGCGTATTCGCAGTCGGTCACGAAAATTATGATGGAGTGTCTCCTAGTATTGTCTGATATGGTTTCAACAAGTTTTCGGAGCTTGAGCGAATCGGAGAGCTGAATGTTATGAAGCGATGTCAGGGCGTTCGCTAACTGTCGATCTCGCCCTCTTCCTGGAATGGCCAAGGGAAGAACTCTGTCGCCAAAAGCAGCCGAGAGCCATACTGATTCGCTGCAAGCCGCATAAACCATAGCAATTATGCCCTCCACGACAATGTCGAGCTTCCTACGCCCTACTGGCCCGTCAAGCAAGCTTCTCTTTGCGTGGAAAGCTAGAATGAAGTGTTGATCTTTTTCAACCTCATATTCTCGCGTCATTAACGTGTGTTCTGGCGTTCGTGCTACAGCCTTCCACACTACGTGCTTCATTTCATCTCCCGGATGGTAATCTCTTACACCATAGAAATCGCTTCCACGGCCGAGTTCGGGGATAGACCTTTGGCCGAAGGAGGCTGATCGTGTTCTTACTGGAATTTTTGGAACTAATTCTGGATACGTTATCTTAATTCTGGGATAGACCTCCACCTTCGTTCGATTCTTTAAAATCGTCACGCTAGTCATCAACCCGAGCCCGTCACGGATGATCATGTTGACGTCCCCCAATTCATAATCACCCATCTGACGAGCTTCAACGCGATAGTGGATTTTGATTGCGTCAACCCTACTGCTTGATGAGACTGATATGTTGGAACCAGATGACAAGGC
>CAYWMG010000273.1:0-1889 GCA_964459245.1 uncultured Candidatus Bathyarchaeia archaeon | reverse complement strand
GAATCTGCAGAGAAGATTTATCAGAGTACTCTTCCCCGATCCTGTGGATCCAACTATGGCAATTTTCTCATTGCGCTTGATGCTTAAACTTACGTCTTTGATGACGGGATTTTTGTGGTCGTAGCCGAAACTAACGTTTTCGAATCTGATCTCTTTCTCAAATGGAGTTAACTCAATCCTGGACTCCTTAGGGAGCTCTCTCACCTCGGGAGTTGTGTCTTGGAGTGCGAATATCCTTTCCGATGAGGCGAGAGAGGAAGTGTACATGTCGTATATCCTCGCAAGGCTTCTTAGTGGCTCATAAAATGCGACGGTAAACTCCATAAAGGCAACTGTCTCGCCGATCGTTAACTGCCCACTATACACGAGTAAGGAGGCAAAGAGGAGAACGACTGCGACGCCTATCCCGCGGACCCAATCGACTACTGGTTCCATTATCGAAGCGATTCTTGCAGCTCTCATGTTTGCGTTGAAGTATTCATTGTTGGTTTGGTCAAAGGATGTTAGGATTTCTGTCTCTCTTTGGAATGACTTGACAATCTTCATTCCAAGGATGCTCTCCTGTAGGTTTGAAGTCAACCCACCCATCTTGACTCTAACTCTCCGGTTGACTCTTCTGGAGAAAATACCGACTACGCTAAGCAGGGCGATGGCCAAAAATGAGACGGTCACAGTGACCAGTAACAGTTTCCAATTAAGTATCGATAGAATGATTACAGTTCCTAATATTGCTGTCAGGTCGTTAGCTGAAACTGAAGCGCCCTGCCATGCCAAGAACTGTGTTAGGACCTCAACGTCGTTGGTGACTCTTGACATCACCCGCCCAGTTTCGCCTTCCGAAAAGTATCGTAAAGAGATGCCCTGTATGTGGGATGTCAAGTCTGTTCTTAATTCAGCGGTAATCTTATTCCCCATTTCTGCAACCAAGAACTGTTGCTGACGTGATAGGAGGTAATGGGAGAAGATGACTACGAGAAAGATGGGGATCCACCAGTAGAATCCGTTGAAGTTCTTTGGAAGGATTATTCTATCGATAACGACCAGATCCAAAAGCGGTTCAACCAAGTGACACATCGTGTGAAAAACGGTGATGATCAAAAGAGCAATTAGCGCAGTCCTATGCGGCCTAATGTAGCGAAGAAGCCGATTTATGATAATCCTATCTGGGACTTTTCGTGACGTCTTCTCTTCTTCAATTCTCGTGAATACGCTTCTGCCTTCTGCCTCTTCCTGTATATTTTCCGCTTCCACCTCCACGGTCATGCTTTGCTCGCCTCTGCAGGTCCGTTCGTCTCTTGCAATACGAACTGAGTCTGGTAGATTCGCTTGTAGATACCGCCCTTCGCAACAAGCTCTTCATGAGTGCCGATCTCCACGATCTCTCCATCGTCCAAGACGACGATTCTATCTGCATTTCTTATCATGGAAAATCTCTGGGAGATGACGAAGCAAGTTCTGTTCTTCAAGAGCGATTTGAGGGCCTGCTGAATCTCAAGCTCTGTCTTAGAGTCAACAAAAGAGAGCGCGTCATCTAAGATGAGGATCTTTGGGTTCATTAAGAGAGCTCGTGCTATGGTTAACCTCTGCTTCTGGCCACCCGAAAGGGTCGTCCCACGTTCGCCAACAAACGTATCGTAAGCCTCGGGAAAGGATGTGATGAACTCATGTGCCTTTGCTGCTTTGGCGGCTTCCACTGCTTCATCTAAAGTGGCGTCGGGCTTGCCGAATTTTATGTTCTTCAGAATTGTGCCAGAGAATAGAAATGTGTCCTGCGGGACATAGGCCACTTGTTTCCGTAGTGACGTAATCGAGATATCCCTGACATCATATCCATCTATCGTCACTCTTCCTGAGGTTACGTCGTAAAACCGCGGGATCAGATGGATTAA
>CAYWMG010000272.1:0-4578 GCA_964459245.1 uncultured Candidatus Bathyarchaeia archaeon | reverse complement strand
CCAAGCGAATACTTCAAACTAATCTACTTCGACGCATTAACCCACGACCAACACGCCATGGAATACCTAATCTCCTCAGTAGGCCCAAGCAAGATACTTCTGGGAACCGATTATCCATGGGATATGGCTAACTGTGATTTGGTGCGCGAGATTCAAGGCCTCAAGACCATATCCGAGGATGATAAGGAGCGTATTCTGTGGGGAAACGCAGCAGAACTATTCAAACTAAACTAATTGATACGTACTAGACGATTAGCCAATCGTATGAATCAATCATGCGTTGCGGTGACGTTCAGCTAGATCTCGGGTTTCTTCACGGCCAAGGTGGCGGTGAACGTGGTAAGCTACGGATTCCTGTTCATCACTCGTCCATCGCTAGTCTGGCAAACGCAAAGCCTGCAATGAGTGATAGTTAAGAATGCATTGAAAATGGCCCATCCCATCGAGAATGACGAGTGACTTGCTTTTCGAAGCTTTTCTGAACGGGATTGTTGCAGGGTATGGGATTGCTATCCCAGTAGGGCCCATCGCCCTACTTATTCTCGAATTGGGTCTCTGGCGTGGTTTTCGGATCGCATTCATAGCTGGAGCTGGCGCGGCGACGGCGGATTTGATTTACGCAACAACTGCTGTCATTTCAGGTACTTTTCTAGTCGCTACCATTCTACCTTTTGCTTTTGTTTTGCGGGTAGTGACCTCAATAGGATTGATCATGATAGGTGGATGGTTACTGTATCATAGTCGGAATTCATCAACCCGTAGGGTCAGATCCAGACTCAGAGGTGCAAATTTCACACAAACTTATGTAACTTTTCTCGGGCTAACTCTCCTCAATCCGGTGACCATGATTTATTTCACAACTCTAATTCTAGGGATGACTGTAAATTCGCCTCTCTCTTCGGTGAACGCAGCATTCTTCGTTGCGGGAGCGTTCCTTGCATCATTATCTTGGCAGAGTCTATTAGCAACAATGAGTGGCTTGTGCCATAGACGTCTCCCAGCAAAGGTACAAACTGTCACCTTCATAATTGGCAGTTGTGTTATAATCTTCTTAGGAGTTACAATATTGCTAGGACTGCGAACATGACTTGTCAGATGATTGCTAGGACAATTTTTAGTATTACCACATATGAAGCTTGGCGAAAGCAAAATATCTAACGAAACGCTATTTACGTTGATCTTCGATAGTCCACTGATTGGTGACGATTTTGCCGGGAATCATTAAAGCGTTCGAGTTGATTCGCGTACGTACGGGCAGAGAGGAAGAGCTAATGGAACGGCTCATGGAAATTCCAGAAGTGAAGGAATCGCATCTGCTGGCGGGCAAATTTGACGTTATGGCTACCATGGTTTTTGAAAAACAACCTGTAGATTCGAGAGAGCACATCCTGGGTGTTGTCACGGGAAAAATCCGCAAGATGGATCTTGTCAGAGATACAAGTACGATTGTTCCAGCTATGTCGTTCACACAGGAAGTACATTTGGAGCATCCAAAGCGCTGTGCTTATGCTTTCGTATTCATAACAGCTAAGTTGGGCAAGGAGCAAGGTGTCATGAAAGATGTTCTCAAGATTCCTGAGGTTGCAGAATCACATCTACTTTTAGGAAAGTCTGACATCCTAGCTGTATTGCATTTCGAAAAAGAGGTCCTTCCATCAGTGCCTGAGAGGGCTGCAAGGATTGTAACTGAAAAGATTGCTAGGATACGCAACATTGTCGAGACGCAGACCCTCTGTCCCATACGATCAATCACCAAATTATAACTGCTTTAGTCACACCAGAATGTTAGGACACATTCCAGCTTACTTGATAGAGTAGAATTCAACTAGCCACTAGATCGAAACACCTGCAAGAAGAACAACACCCAATATGACCAATGTAATACCTAACTTCTGAATTCCTGCAAGCGATTCTCTCAAGAATAATTGCGCCAAAAGAACAGTAACCGCTGGAGAAGCACTCGCGATTGGTGCTACAATGGAAACTAAACCAATGGCTATGCCCATTATGCGTCCGAAGAACCCTAGAAAACCGGACATGGCCGCGACCACAACAGTACCGAAAGGTATCTTGGGTTCGACTGGCTTCGCTTGTTTTGACAATAAGGGAGATAAGGAAAACACGATGATCACGACAAGAATGCGAGTTGACGCGAGGGTGCCTATCCCTCCAATGTCCAATGAAATCAGCTTGATCAGAACCGAGTACACACCTCCAGCAACTGCAGATATTAACGCAAAAATCAATCCTAACTTCGAATTGCCATCGCCGCCCGTTCTTGTTGAAGCTGCAATTACGCCGATAATGACAATAGCGATACATAGGGCCTGAAGTGCACTCAGTCTTTCGCCCAAAACCGTGATGGCGAGCATTACTGAAACGATTGCTGAGCTTGAGGAAACTGGGGCAACTATACTCACTTTTCCCACAGACATAGCCTTGTAGGATGAAGCCACATTCAGAAATTGGGATACCCCACCTGCCACTATGAGTACAACTGTCCATAACGACGAGGGCATTGGTGGAGTAAACCAAACGCACAAGAGAATAACCGGAGCCAGACCAACCAGCAGCACGTAGCGTAGAAACCTATAGTACTGCACGGATTTCATGGTCTTCGTAACGTAGAAATCTCCATAACCCCACCCTAACATTGAGACTACAGCAAACCCGACTGATTCTACTTCAATAAACAAAGCAAGTATCCAACAGTGAATCTTTGAGATCTCGGCGACTTCAAGTCTCTAATATAGTCTCTACTGAATAAGTGCTTGCTGGCCTTGAATCATCAGTTGTGGATGAGGTAGACGTCAAACATACGTGAAACTTTGTCGGAACGCTATTATGAACCGACTGAGAGAAATGAATAGACGGTATCCTATGAGCGGCGAGAAAGAAATCAAGGATCAACTCTACAAGACCGAAGTCAGAGACGGAATGAGAATCGAGTGGAACGTTCCAATAAAAATGGACGATGGGACCGTGCTGCGAGTTGACGTATTTCGACCCGCGAAGGACGGCAAGTATCCGGTAATCATGAACATGGATGCATATGGTAAGGGCACTCCATTCGGCCTGTACCCCGGCTCCCATTACTACGATGAGTTTTCGGCCCTGCTCAAGGATTTTCCGGAAATAGGCAAAGGTTCGAGTTTGAAGTATGTGGGTTTTGAGGCTATTGACCCTGAGAGATGGGTACCGAATGGTTACGCGCACATACGAGTGGATGCACGCGGCAGCGGTTGCTCACCAGGGTATCTCGACATGCAATCACCTAGGGAGATCCGTGACTACTATAACTGCATCGAGTGGGCTGGGACACAGCCTTGGAGTAATGGCAAGGTAGGACTGCTTGGGGTCTCTTATCCTGCTTGGAATCAATGGCTTGTAGCTGCGCTGCATCCTCCCCACTTGGCTGCAATAATCCCTTGGGAGGGGGCTGTCGATTGGTATCGGGATGTAACGCACCAAGGTGGCATACTCTCACGATGGTCGGTGAATTGGTTCTGGGGCCAGCTCGTGGGCGTGCAATATGGTGTTGGGAAGAGAGGGCCTGTCGACCCCCTCACAGGCGAACCGGTTGGCGGAATTGAAACACTCTCAGAGGAGGAGCTTGTGAAGAATAGGATAGACTGGGATGCAGCTATGCGATGTCATCCGCTCGACGATAGTTACTACAAGGAGAGGACAGCTGACTTGTCCGAGGTCACAGTCCCCTTGCTTTCCGCAGCTAATTGGAATCATTGGATTCATACGCGTGGCAACTTCGAGGGGTATATGAGAGCGGTGTCGAAGCAGAAGTGGCTTGAGGTGCACGGAAGGTCGCACCTTGGCCTTTTCTACGCCAACCAGGGGATCGAATTGGAGAAGCGTTTCTTCGATCACTTCCTCAAGGGCATTGATAACGACTGGAAAGATCAACCCCCTGTACAGCTTTACCTTCGCAAAGTTGATGGAACTTTCGTGATGCGTGGAGAGAATGAGTGGCCGATTGCGCGGACCCGATGGACAAAATTTTACTTTGACATCTCCGACCGAAGCCTCACTAGCAGGAAGCCCTCTAGTGCAAGCAGCATCGAGTATGATGCTCTTGGTCAGGGAGTAACTTTCACCACGCCGCCAATAGAACAAGAGACAGAGATCACTGGACCTGTTGCGGCGAAGGTGTTCTTGTCTTCATCTACACATGACGCGGACTTATTCCTAATACTTCGATTGTTCGATCCTGACGGCAAAGAAGTCACGCTTGATAGGTCGCCTGAAGAACCACATACTCCAATCTCCGTGGGGTGGCTTCGCGCTTCACATCGTAAACTAGATCAGGAACTTACTCGAGAGTGGCGTCCATACCACACTCACGATACGTTTCAGCCGCTTGAACCTGAAAAGGTCTATGAGCTTGACGCAGAGATCTGGCCAACTAGCATCATCGTTCCACCCAGATACAGAATTGCCCTAACTATCAAAGGCAAGGAATACGTTTGGTCCGGATATGAGGCTCTGGATAAAGTCTGGAACGGATACGAAACACTGTCGACCCCCAAACACCATGCCGCGCCAACGTACAGATACGAATCT
>CAYWMG010000271.1:0-6910 GCA_964459245.1 uncultured Candidatus Bathyarchaeia archaeon | reverse complement strand
GCCAAGACAAGAGCTAAGGTTGTAGTCACTACTGACCCATACATCGAAGGCAAGGCACCAAATGAAGGAGAGCCTACTGGAGGGCTAGGATTCCAATCTGTCCCGACCAGGAACTTGAATCCAAAAAATCTGATCGACTCAACGCTTCCCTTGCCAATTTCGAAAATCATGAGCACTGCTATAACAGGGATTATTATAACGGCTACTTGCAGAAGTGTATGAAAAAAATCGTGGCGTCGCGCACCCTTCGATGCACGCAGGGCTGGTCTTTTCAAAGTTACCATATTCTAGGAGAGTAATGTTTGGCCTTTATAGTTGAGTGAGTTGAGTAGTTGTTCGTCGGCCGAGACAATATTTTGCGGCAGCTTGACATAGATCAGACCTTCCGAGTATTGCTGACCGTCATGAACAATCCACCAGAGAAACTTAGCTAGTGCGGCGGCTTTTGCTTGACTTAGGCTTGGATTGGTTGACATGTCCTTGTAGACTAGTATGTAGGTATAGGTTGATATTGGGTAAGCCGTTGCTCCAGGCATGTTTACAATGTGCACACGTAGGTCTGATGGGTTTGGTTTTACTGTTGATGCTGAAGCAGCCGTTAGAATGTTGTCCAACGTGGGAGCAACGAAATTGCCCGCTTGATTCTTGACTACTCCAACTCCCAGATTCTTTTGGACTGCGTAAATTACATCTACGTATCCTATCGCGCCTGGGGTGTTGAATGTGGTGCCTGCGACTCCAGCGTTGCCGCTCGCTCCTACTCCTGACGCAGCTTTGTCAACTGGCCATTGAACTGATGTGCTAGTGCCCACGGTGCTTTTCCATTGTGGATTGACTGTTGCAAGAAAGTCGGTGAAGGCGTATGTGGTTCCACTCCCATCTGACCGGTGCACTGCTGTGATAGGTTGGTTTGGAAGTTGCACTCCTGGATTCAAAGCTTGGATCGCGGGGTCATTCCATTTCGTAATTACGCCCATGTAGATGCCTGCCAGGACATCTCCCGTAAACTTCAGAACGGTTGAGTTAGAAATGCCATAACTAACCAGGTTATAGGTGATTGCTACTCCTCCCAGGGTTTCAGGCATTAGAACGAGACCTGGAGCTGCTGCCAATTGAGCATCGGTCAATGGGGCGTCAGAGGCTCCAAAATCAACTGTCTTCTGAGTAATCTGTTGAATTCCCCCTCCACTTCCGATTGGGTTGTAATTGATGGTGACACCAGGGTAGAGTTTGTTGTATTGAACCGTCCACGTTTGAATAAGCGGTGCTGGGAAAGTTGCTCCGGCTCCAAGGAGTGATACAGGGGACGCCGCCGCAGACGTTGTGGCTGCCATGGTTACAGGGTTGGATGCGCTCGTCATGCTGCGCGTATTGTTAGACATCATTTGGTATCCTAAAGCTCCGGCAATTACCGCTACGATGATCACAGCGATAATCACGATTCGACCAACATTTCGTTTAGTTGACTGGTTAGACATTTTGATTACCAAACAGCCATCAAACTTCATCATATTTAGTGAAAATTCACATGTATCGTGATCGGTACTATTCATCTATACGAGTCATGTGATTCAGATTCAACTATGCAGAAACTTGATCTCTTTATTATTGTGCTCCCTATGATGACGAATCCATACTTCGAAATTTTCTCTGAGAGAAAATTTCGAAATGAAACTGAGGAGTTTGACGAAATGAGTGAGAAGCTCAAGGTCGAGAACCTCAATGCAGGGTTTGGAAAGAAAACTATCCTCGAGGATGTCCAGATCAACTTTAAAGAAAATGCAGTGACCGCGATTATAGGCCCTTCTGGCTGTGGAAAATCCACGCTAATTCGCTGCTTGAATCGTATGCACGAAGTCACACCGGGAGCTTGGGTCTCAGGCAAGGTCTACTTGGATCAAGAGAACGTTCTATCCGATGATATCGATCCTGTACTAATTCGACGCAAGATCGGAATGGTCTTTCAGAAACCAAACCCTTTCCCTACGATGTCCGTCTTTGATAATGTAGCGTCTGGAATTCGCCTAAATGGAACTAAGGACAAGAAACTTCTATCGACAAAAGTTGAAGATAATCTCAAGAAAGCCTTCTTGTGGGATGAGTTAGCTGATAGGTTAAATGAGTCAGGAGCTAGTCTATCAGGCGGTCAACAACAGAGACTCTGCATCGCTCGCGCCTTAGCGGTTGAGCCTGAAGTAATACTAATGGACGAACCGTGCTCAGCCCTCGACCCGGTTGCAACCGCTAAAATTGAAGAGCTGGTAATTGATTTGAAACGCTCGTATACTGTGATTGTGGTAACCCACAATATGCAGCAGGCGGCCAGAGTCTCAGACATGACGGGGTTCCTGTATCTCGGCAAGATGATAGAGTTCGGGAACACTAAACAGATCTTCTCAAACCCACACAATGAACTAACTGAACGTTATATTAGTGGAAAATTTGGTTAAGCATAATGCCTCGATTAATGGATATGGGCTTAGAGCTACTCGCAAATAATATCGTAGATATGGGCACGCTCGCTCAAGAATCAGTACTAAAAGCAATCCAAGCATACGTACAAGGAGAAAAAATTACACAAGAAGCATTTGACCGTGCAAACCAATTATCGAAATTGGCAACAGAAGTAGACGAAACGGCTGTGGACTTGCTAGCTAGATACCAGCCAGTTGCTACAGACTTACGACTGATAAAATCCTGTCTTGAAATATCCTACGGCTTCTCCAGATTTGGAAGATATGCGTACGATATCGCGCAAGTGTTAGAGATCTATGGCGACCTTTCTCAATGCGACAAGTCAGTTGTCCAGGAACTAAGTGAAAAAGTTACTCAAATGATAAAGACCAGCATCTTATCCTTCAAAACTAAAGACACGAAGTTAGCTCGCTCACTGAGAGGAGAAGATGACGAAGTTGACAAGACCTATAGAGACTACCTTAAACACGTCTCACAGGACAAAACCATCCAAGTAAAATGCGCTTTAGCCTCAACACTCGTGCTCCGATATTTGGAAAGAATTGGTGACCACGCATGTTACATAGGTGACTCAGTAATTTACATAGTGACCGGGAGTAAAGTATAGTAAACTCAATTAGTAAACATGAGTTATGGAACATCCATGCCAAGTACCATGAAAGCCGAGAAACAAGATGACGGGCTTGTTCGGCGTGTACAGGTGACCGGCCGAGGGTCGTACATCGTATCGATACCGAAGAATTGGGTCAAGGAAGCGGGACTAACAAAGGGGGCACAAATAGAGTTCAGCGCTCAACAGAATCGGGGGCTTCTATTGACACCCTTCAATGGCCACAGACAGGATCTTGAGAGGTCAAAATGCGCTCTCACTCTTCCTAACAACGCTGATGCCGATTCGGTGATGCGCAAAATAATTTCTCTCTACGTTGTGGGATATTCTATAATTGAGATTTCTTCGCAATCAGGAAACCTTGCACCATCAGTCAGAGATATCATTCGAGAATTGGCGAGACAGAAGCTTGTAGGAACTGAGGTGGTCACCGAATCATCGCGAACTGCGACGCTCCAGGTGCTTTTGAGCTATCCGCAACTCTTAGTGCCTGATGCATTGCGAAGGATGAGCTCGATCATGAGTTCGATGCAGCAAGATGCAATGGATGCATTATCCAAGCTCGATCGCGAGCTTGCGAAGCAGGTGGCGAAGATCGATGACGAGATAGATCGATTCAGTCTCTACATAATCCGGCAACTCAAGTGGGCTGTTCAACATCCAATGCTCATTGGTAGAGTGGGGCTTGAATCGCCCGTTGAATGTCTTGGTTACAGGATTGTCACGAAGACTATTGAACGATCTGCAGACCACGCAACTAGGGTTGCGCAGAGCTCTCTGAGTATTGAAAAACCATTGAGCTCCATCCTGCTCAAGGATATGAACACACTTGGACAATACTCGTCAAAAATGATGGACAATGCCCTTCGATCACTTTACACAAATGACTATGAATTGGCTGAAAGGGTGCTGACGGATAAAGACAAAGTGACCACTCTCGAATCTAAGCTGGTCGAGCGAGTGCTGAAGGAAAAGATGGCAGCAAGTGAATTGGCCGCTGTAACTCTGATCTCAGAGAGTCTCCGAAGAATCGGAGAATACGCAAGCGATGTGGCAGAGGTCGTACTGAATTTGGCTGTCACGAAGTCCATCGTTGAATTATCTGATTAATGCGAATCATATAGTTCCTATGAATCGCGATGGCAATGCTGTAATAGAGCAACTTATTGAAAATAAGGCGAAAACACACGGGAGGATGATTAATGAACAGAACAAAGCCGGAAAGAAAGTATGAAGAATCAAGCTCAGACGAAGATGCATTTTCTTGGTTCGTGGAATAAGAATGGTCCAAGTCTAATAGTCTAATAAGAAAATCATTTTTCCAATCGGTCCAGGTTTCAAAGGAAGCCGTGCTCTAACCTAAACTTCCTACTTGATCTAGGCTTTTTCTCAAAAGAGAGAATCGGACTAGACATGTTATACTGATCGCAGGCAGCTGATCGGATGAGGACGAGGAGTGTCTCTCCTGCGTATAGTAGTTTGTGTTAAGCAAGTGCCCGATGTAGCTGAAATTCGAATCGACGAGATAACACATACTCTGATTCGATCCGGCGTTCCGAGTATACTGAACCCCTTTGACGAGTTTGCGGTCGAAGAGGCATTGAAGGTACGCGAAAAGTTTGGAGGAGATGTAACCGCAATTAGTATGGGCCCACCACAAGCCAAGGAGGCTCTCTATAGATGTCTGGCTATGGGCGTTGATCGTGCCATTTTGCTGTCTGATTCCAAGTTTGCAGGAGCCGATACTTGGGCAACGGCAAGAACACTTGCGATGACAATTCAGAAGATTGGTTTCGATCTTGTAATCTGTGGAATGAAAGCGGTGGATGGCGAAACATGCCAGGTTGGGCCGCAGGTAGCTGAGCTTCTTAATATTCCGCACGTATCCTATGTGAAACGTTTGGACGTGAATGCTGATGGGGCGTCGCTCGTCGCAGAACGCATGACTGAGCAGGGTCATCAAGTTGTCCGTTCTTCAATACCCTGCCTGCTGACTGCGTCCAAGGCATTGAATTTTCCTCGTCTTCCAACTATAATTAAGCAGATGGCAGCAAGGAAGAAGACGATTGATATTTTCACTGCTGAAGACATAGGCGCCCAAAAGGAGCAGGTTGGATTGCTTGGGTCTCGAACACACGTCCTGAAAGTCTACACCCCAAATCTGTCTACTGGAGAAGGCAAGATTGTGAGTGGCGATGATCTTGACAGTGCGATCACGCAATTGCTTGAACTTTTCAAGAAGGGCGGAATAACACAATGAACTCGACAAAATCTAGTGGAGTTTGGGTCGTAGGAGAACAGAAGGATGGGCAGCTTGCTGTTGTGACCCTAGAGCTTCTCACTATTGGCCGATTGATCGCGAATTTACTCAAGCAAGAATTGGCCATCATCATTATTGGCAATGAACTGGAATATGTGGTGGAGATTCTGCGAGAGTATGGTGCCAACAGGATCGTACTGGTCTCTGGAGAATGTGTTGAGCATTTCATTCCTGAAGTTCATTCTAATTCAATAGCAGCTTTGATTGCAAAAGATTCTCCATCTATCGTCCTCTTTCCCGCTACATACGACGGTCGAGATGTTGCCGCTAGGTTGTCTGCAAAGTTAGGAGTAGGGTTAGCTGCAGACTGTACTGACCTTACGGTAGATGAACAAGGAAGATTTATTCAGGTTCGGCCCGCGTTTGGAGGTAATTTGATGGCTGTTATTGCTCAGTCTGTGGCGACGCCACAACTTGCCACCTTGAGGCCTCATATTATCAAACCTGCAAAGTCGCAACAGAAGATCGAGCCAGTAGTCGAGCACGCTTCAGCAATTGGTTTGCCTAACCTGTACGATAAAGTGATTCTGAAGACGGTGCGAGAGGTGATCGAAGAGTATGGTAACCTGGACGAGGCTGAAGTAGTGATCGGCGTCGGTAGAGGATTAGGTAAGATTGCAAATCTGAAGATGGTGAATCAGCTGGCAACATTACTCGAAGCTGCAGTTGGGGGTTCGAGGGGCGTTGTAGATGCTGGATGGTTACCTCACAATCAACAGATAGGTCTTACAGGCCGAGTCATATCCCCTAAGATGTATCTTGCCTTAGGCATCTCAGGTGCAGTTCAACATCTCGTCGGAGTGAGAACGGCAAAAGAAATAGTGGCCATTAACATCGATGCCAACGCACCCATATTCAAGGTTGCAACGTTCGGAATCGTTGGCGATCTAACCATCATAGTACCAGCATTAATCAAACAATTAGAGTCCAAGATATCTAATCGAGGGGTTGCTGCAAGCGAGAACTTAACCTGATACGTACCAACTTACGACTTGTGCTTGTTCTTGTTTGACGCGAAACTTGACCTCGAAATTACTCAAATGTCCTTCTTTATCTTCGAATGTTCCGTTAACCCGAATGAGGTCTTTCTCCTTCGGTTCGATCTTCGCAGTCAATGTGGTGATCGTGCCTTTCTCAAGCCTGCTTCTAAGTAGCTCCACAGCCTTATTTTCTAGAGCATCTAGCTCCAACCTGGCCACGATTGAGTTTATGTTCTCGGCGCCCTTAAGGCACACGTCCTATTTTCTACTTAGATTACAACCGCAGACTAGGGCATGCAAATGCTAGGCTCAGCGGCTTCTTACGGTGTGGTTCCTTGCATTCTCCAGAGCCTATACGCGATATCCTCATTCACCAAAACGTCCTGTTCTTATTAGACTATTCTTCTGCAGCGTTCAAGGCGACTGGAACGGAGCCGAAGATAGACGAGTCAGACCGTGCAATCAGAATCAAACTTTAACATGCTCGCCTTTGAACAATCACAAATAAGACTTTCACAATTAGAA
>CAYWMG010000270.1:0-6762 GCA_964459245.1 uncultured Candidatus Bathyarchaeia archaeon | reverse complement strand
ATAGGCACTCCAAGCTTCTCAACCATCCCATAAAATGGCCAGAGGCTCTTATCATCCAGGTTCATACCCTCAACATGCGAACCAATCTCAACCCCACGCAACCCCAACTCGCTTACGGCCCGCCCTAACTCATCCACCGAGGCTCCAATATCCTGTAACGGAACCGTAGCCAACCCAACAAACCGATCAGGATACCTACCAACCACACCAGCCATACCATCGTTCAACGCACGACAGAAATCCAACCCCGCAGCAGCCTCAATATCATAAAAGAACCTATCAAAGGGAAGCCTACCCAACACACTAGGCATAGTAGACAAAGCCTGCATACCCACTCCTAATTTGGACATCTGCGCCAGGCGGACGTCAACGTCGACAGAGCATCGAGCTCGTGTATCGCGTTCTGTTCCATCCCAGGAGGTGATGATATAATCTCCTTCAGTTGTGGGTGTAATCTTTGGAACGTACTTTGGATGTTTCTTCCGTACTGTATCTATAGCGTCCTTCAAGAAGATGTGAGCATGAACATCAATACTCTTCACACCAGAACGACTCTTTCCACCTATCGCCTTAGTCAATAGCTAAAACCGAGAACCCCACTTTTATCCTGCTCAATTAGGTTTGCCCTCACCCCTCAATATTGTGTGTGTGGGAGGTTGAACTCTCTTTGGCTGGTTCGAATATGTTGAGAATTGTAGTCGACAGTTCTCCGCCTGAAGTATTAGGTCTGGAAATTTGGTTAAGCCGTATCTTGACTTCAATTCGCTGTCGTGAAGCTCGTATCGCATTCTAGCCCGAACCGGCGCCTGGTATAATTGTCAAGGATAAATTGTAAATATCAAGTACTGAGGGCTGCTGGTATGGATAAATTAACGGTTGGAGCAGGGCTCCTCCTAATGGTTGCGGGGCTGGTGGGTGTTGCCTATGGGTTGGGCATCAACGTGCCGGGAATGATGGTTAGAGGCGCAAGCGACTACTCATTCATAACGGCTTACGTTACAGAGTGGGTGCTCGTACTGTTTGCGGGACTATTGCTCGTCTCAAAAGGTCTACGCAGTCAGTAACCTACCGCCTTAAGTAAAGTAGCGGTTAACCTCCGGATTTCTCGGAGAGTTTCATCAGGACGTCATTAGCAGTAGTATGCCCGTGAGGACAGCAAGAATCGTTCCTAGGAAGAAGCCTCCGCCTATGAAGAGGCTTACGATTGCTGTCGGAAGTATGATGAATGCTGCAATAATGCGGAATTTCAGAAACATCATTATGACCGCTCCGAAAAGGACCAAGCCTAGTACAATGCCGAGTATGAAGCTGAAAGTTCCAAGAACCGCAACCCAGGGAAGAAGTCCACTCCAATAGAAGAAGAAGCCGGGTGATAGTAATGCTACGCCATTAGCAATGATCAAGAGGGCTGCGATGCCAACTATCATTGCAGGCAACCACCATAATCTGACGAAGAATGGTAAGTGTGTGTATGGGCCATACCAACCCGCCGGTTGCACATCACCCATTCCAGGTGCCTTGACTGGAGGCGTGGACGCTACAGCTGCAGGGGGAGTCATGGGTGGGGGCGCTGGTACTGAATGATAGCAGTTTGAGCATAGGTTCAACCCATTGTATGGTTTGGTGCAAGAACTGCAAATCTTGCGTCCACAACGATAGCAGACCAGTACTGCTGGTAAGTTTGGATGGTAGAAACACGAGTTTAGGTTCATCAGTACTACTCCTGCCCGTAGAGCGTAAGTAGTTATGTCCAACTTCATTATTCGCGACAGTTTAGTGTCAATTTTGCTGCTTTCCTGATATTGAGAATGCAATCATCTCGAATGCTTAAGATGAATTATGGGTCTTGATGAATCTGCATTTAAGACGAGCTATGGCTCAGGTTCTGATGGAGTTAGAATGCGTGACTGTAGAGAACAATAGATGTAATCTATCGTTCTGCGAAGAGGACCAAGCTATTCTACGTACGTGGGCTCTCTTTGTAGCCCTTGAACATGTAGTACCAAAGGGACTTGATCTTGTTCATGTGCCCGCGTTTACAATCAACTGGAACACCTGTGAGTAATAATCGTTCAGCATATTCGCATTCCAAACAGACCTTCTCTACGTAAGGGCACGAGATTTCACTTGGTTCGTATTCACTTACCCACATCTGGTCAGGCAAGGAACGTCACAAATAATTATTGGTGGCCAATCGGGTTTATAGTTTCCGGATTCACGTAACATGCTTCTTAGTACGTATGGCATACACTTTCCTTCCATCAAGCCTGATCTTTATTCCGCATTTGTAGTTCTCATCCGTTGCCATTCGCTGAGCCCTAATCTTCAGCGCGTATGCTAGGTTCTTGGCACTGTTCTCATTGCGACAAACGACTTTGAACCCATTCATTATCCCTCGAGCAACTAGTCGTAGTTTACGTTCCCTCTGCCCGTACGCCACATGCCGGTCAAAAGTTCCTGGACGATATTCTCTCAATTGTGTTCCACCCGACTGAGCCGGAAGCGATTAATGAGGTTGCTTCAGCAATGTACCGGCAAATATACTCGTAGACATTCAATGCCTCGTTATGCGTCCTTGTCTAATTAGATCTCAAATTGTATGCGTGTGCGCAGAAAGAGAGTTAAGCTACCGGCACCTAATTGAATTCACTATGAAGTGGAGTTGATTAGGTCGAGAGAATCTTGCCGAACGTTGAATCAACTTACAATAGGATTATTGATCCTCCTAACCATTCTCAGTATCACTATTCCACAAACAATTGCCCAACCAGAAATTCACACAACTCTGTCTATACAGAGAGTTATACCCACACCAGGAAGCATCTCCTTCTCTTCCCAGATTAACAGCTTCCAACAGGGTTTTCTGCTCGATGTCTCTGGAAGTTTGAAAACAGACCTGACAACGCTTTCGTCGGTAATGAATAGTTTAGTTTTCACTTTCACCGTCCTTAGGGACAATCAGATTGTTCAGACCTCCCAAAGCCAAGTAACCGTAACTGATTCAGCAAATTCACTATACTGGATCACTAGTTTTTGGATTACCGTTCCTCTGCCTGACGCATATGCCGGATACAGCCTAGTCGCCTCTTTCGCTGGATCAGAGAATCTCTCACCCGCAACCGCTCAAACCTTCTTGTTCTTGGAATTGAATTCTCCACTTGAAACCATTACAAATTATTCGCCACCAATTGCAGGTGGCTCACTGCCACTTCCAACCAGCATTGTAGTAAAAACTTCAGCTGTTGTGCCTTACGGCTCAATGTTCTATGTGTCAGTTGGAGGAACATTCACAGCTAACTACTCAATGCGTTGTGGTCCACAACATCTTTGTGATTACCAAAACGAGCCTGATGCCCCGGCTTTGCCGATCGGCTTAACAATTCACTTCACAGTCACGGATGGCAAGCAGGTTGTTACAGCATTCGATATTGTCACTGACGGAACTCAGTTCTGGAGCACACAATTCTGGTTGCCAAAACCATTAACGGATTACTATCTAATTGCAATCTTCAATGGTGTCCCAGGAGTATTTGCACCAACACTCACACAAACATTATTCCAAGTATGACCTCAGAATCCCAATCCAGCTCGGACTGCATTCTTTAATCCTTGGCATGCTCTGCGTTAATTCCCTCCCAGATTCTGACGAATTCATCGTAGAATTGTTCAAGTTCGGGTGCGACAAAGTACATTGCTCCGTAGCCTTGTCCTTCCGCAATTACTAGTCGGTTCTTGAGCAGAACGGTGAGATGGTGTCTAATAGTTTTGTAATCCATGCCTAGGAATTCAGAGAGTTGGTTTGCATTCATGGGGCGTTCTTTCAGAGCAACCACTAGTCGAGCACGGTTGGGGCCTCCACGGTTTCCAGCGAAGACCCACCAAATCACTCTTCGGATCGCGCTAGACAACGTTTGCTCTCACTTTGGTGATATTGCTCATCTAATTTATAGTGCAATCGGCGTAAGACGGCTTCGCTGAAGTTTGCAATGATTCTGTTTAGGCGGATATTTTCTAAGTGTTAGAATTGAGCTCAATAGAGCGTAAATCAACATATGAGCTGGTAAAGCCATGTTGGTTTCGTGTTAAAGATGACTGCGACACAGACCGTTGAAAGACAGGAGCGCTTCTTCTGCGAGAATTGCAAACGGGAGGTATTCCTCTCGGGCAGGTACTGTGACGGTTGCGGCGGAGAAATTAAGTGGCCTAAGAAGCTTCAGAAGATTCTCTCCACGTGGAAGAAGCCCCCATCGAAAAATTAACGCTACGCGACTTTAACCCTCTCTTATTCTTCTCAAGGGTAGTGTGGCTACGATACGTGCCGCATGGTCAAGCGTGCGTTACTGATGTTTCCCTAATTCTGATCAGACTAGGGCTGTCGAGAGAGCAGTTGATTGGTAGGAGTCATGTTTCAATCGCCAGGATTCGATTTGTTTCAAAAAAGTTTATCCCAGTCGCACCATCCTCTACAAATTGAGGCCTTTCTAGGCCTGTGACTGGCACTGGATTGTTAGAATTGCAAGTTTATGTTGTAGAGACCCCAGCGGGAGTCTTCATAATTAACGAGAAAGGAAGAGTACTCGATAAGATTCTGTTTTCCAAAATACCGCATGTAGCGGCTGCGGAACTCAAGCAAGTCCAAGAAGGATTTACAAGCAGTATTCTGCAGATGCTAAAGAAATCCGGTCAATCTGCTCAATTAGTCTTCGAGAATGCCGCCCTTGCAAAGGCCGCTGAAAAGGATGGGCTTCAGGCGTCGGTTGAACATAACCGCATAGCCGAGGAGTTCCGAAACAAGCTAAGCTCTGACTGGGCAGGAAGGGATGGTTGGCTTGAAGAGCAAGAATTAGACACGCCAGTTCTGCGATCCCCCAATTTCTATAACGAGTTTACGCGTCAAGTCACCCTGGAAATCGCACGAGCTGGCATTGCATCTGCTGCAACGAGACGCGATTTGAGCGCTGTCCAAGCAGTTCGGGCAATCGACGATCTTGATAAAACTCTCAACCTACTAGCGGGAAGAGTGCGAGAATGGTACGGATTACATTTTCCAGAAATGGACCGCCTTGTAGAGAAACATGATACCTATGCTCGGCTAGTCTCGAAACTAGGAAACCGGAGTAATTTCACGAAAGAGAATCTGACCGCTGAAGGATTGCCCGGCGAGACGGTGGACCAACTTTCGAACGCAGCTCGCAGGTCAATGGGCGGACAAATAGACGATCTCGACTTGGAAGTGCTAAAATCATTTTGCACCCTCATGCTAGAATTGTACAAGTTCAGAGGAAAGAGCGACGAGTACGTTGATGACGTTCTAAAACAAGTCGCTCCAAATATGACAGCAATCGTAGGCGCCCCACTCTCCGCCCGGCTTATCTCTATCGCGGGAAGCCTGGATAACCTTGCGAAGATGCCTGCGAGTACTCTCCAAGTGCTGGGAGCGGAGAAAGCGCTTTTCCGTTCATTGAAGACTGGAGCAAGACCACCGAAACATGGAGTGATATTTCAACATGGAGCTATCCATCAATCCCCGCGATGGCAACGAGGGAAGATTGCAAGAGCGTTAGCCGGCAAGTTAACTATTGCAGCCAGAGTTGACGCTTTCGGCGGAGAATATATGGGTGAAGCACTGCGCGACAATGTGAACAAGAAAGTGGACGCAATAAAGGAGAGGTACAAGGCAGCTCCTTCGCCTTCACCACCACAGAGGCAGAAGAAGAGAAGTTTTGGGCGCAAACGTTAGACAGGATGACCGATACGAAGGCGTATTTTGGGTAACCGTTGATGGATCCAAGCGTCTCGCTACAAAAAACCTAGCACCCGGAGTATCAGTTTACGGAGAGAAGCTAGTTAAGGCTGGAGACGTTGAGTACAGAACCTGGGATGCTTACAGGAGTAAACTCGCCTCAGCCATTCTGAGAAATATTAGCACTTTACCTTTGAAGAAGAATGTTTTCGTACTGTACCTAGGTTCAGCGTCGGGTACAACTGTAAGCCATGTGAGCGATATTGTGGAAGAAGGCGGTCGCGTATTTTGCGTGGAATTCGCACAACGAAGCATGAGAGAATTAATAGACTCACTCTGCCAGAACCGCTCCAACGTCTACCCAATCCTTTCAGATGCAAGAATGCCAGAGAAGTACAAATCTCTAGTAACCCCAGTCGATGTCATATATTCAGACGTGGCCCAACCCCAACAAGGCAAAATCCTCGCAGACAATGCTGATATTTTCCTGAAACCCAACGGTTACGTATTGGTGGCTATCAAGTCCAGAAGTGTAGACGTCACGATGGAGCCCTCAGACGTTTTCAAACAAGAGATTAAAGTCCTGACTAGCCGCAATTTCGAAATAATACAGACGATCGGGTTAGAACCATACGAGAAAGACCATGAAATGATCCTTGCTAGAAGGCAGTAGTGACCTTCTAAATACAAAACGATCACAGTATGTATTCACGCGGTTATACCCCACCTGAAACAGAGAAGAGGCAGTCAATCGTTTGTCTACTCAATGTCCATATACTTGGAAACTAGAGCAAGTGAGGTAATGGTCACACATGGTCAAATGGCGAAGAAGAAAGAAAATTATCCGAAAGGAAGCCATAGATGATGGCGCGGAAAAAGAAATCGTAGATGATGACGCGAAAAAGATCGCGGTGCAATGGCGAAGAAAAGAGGAAGTAATCGGAAAGGAAGTCGTAGGCGGTGACGCGAAAAAGATCGGCACGACTAAAGACATCGCCTGGTCAGAGGACGGTAAACTC
>CAYWMG010000269.1:0-2113 GCA_964459245.1 uncultured Candidatus Bathyarchaeia archaeon | reverse complement strand
CTCAGGCTGATCTCGGGAATACTTCCTCCTGATATCGGCCAGATTATGGTCAAAGGCAGTACAGGCTCGCTAATCGCCGTTGGCGCCGGCTTTCACCCCCATATGACCGGCAGAGAGAATATCCTTGTAAACGCAAGTATTCTCGGGATGAGCAAACGGGAGATCCTCCGGCAATTTGACGCAATTGTTGACTTTGCCGATATAGGCGAATTCCTGGATGCGCCAGTCAGCACATACTCATCCGGCATGTATGTGCGGTTAGGTTTTGCCATCGCCATTCACAGTGCGCCTGATATAGTCCTTGTGGATGAGATTCTGGCCGTAGGAGATTCCAAATTTCAACGAAAATGCTTGGATAAAATAAAGGCGATGCGTAGGCAGAAAACGACGTTTGTCATTGTGAGCCATAATATGCAAAATATAGATGCAATGTGTACTAAAGCGCTCTTAATGCATCAGGGAAAGCAGCTGATGCTGGGCAGCCCTCAAGAAGTGATCCCGTACTACGAGTTGATGATGCAAACGGGCGGCGACTCTATAGTTCAATCGATTTCCGATGATGCTCGCAGCGACGGTGATCCAAGCGCGCTGAGACAGGTTTTTCAATATGGATTCGGTACCAATGAAATAGAGGTCAAGAAGATACGCTTACTTGACCGCCAAGGAAATGCAAAACTTGATTTCTGGTCTACCGAGCCGCTAATCGTGGAAGTTGGGATCATCGCTAATAAGGACTTAGTCGATGCCTACTTGTGGATCTCTTTCCGGTATGTTTTCGACCGCAACAAAGAGGATGAGATATTGGAATGTCTCGGAACAAGAAAAAAACTTACGATTAAACAAGGAGAGTATGTCCTCAAAGTTACGTTTAATGAAACCCAGCTTGCTACGGGTGAATACAAGATGCTGTTTGCCCTGTTCGACGACACTTTTGCCACACCTTACACTCCGCCAGCGTATTACGGGTATTTTACTTCAAAGTCTCCTATTCCCACTATGCTGAAGGTAAGTAATGGCGTTCCCGTTTGTTGGACTGATGCAAGACTCGAGGTCAATCAAGTAGGGTAGATGATCTAAAGGACTGCCCTTAACACCAATAAGAAACTTGGCAAGAAACTTGTTCCTAAGCAGAATATGCAAGAAATGCGGAAATGCTTTCTTCTCTCTCTCCGCCCGTCTGGAGACGGAAAAACCGAGCGATCTTCACGAAATCCATTGGCGAAAAGGAAAGAGCACATCAGATGCATCTACGCTCGTGAAGCATGGAAGCGAGAGAAATCTATACAGAACAAGGTTCGGCGACCTGTTTTGGTTGAATGATCATTCGTGTATAGACCAAGGCATTATTCAAACAGGATTGTGGGAGCCACATGCCACAGCAGCGGTTAGGAAGATAGTAAAGAAAGGTGACGTAGCGATAGATGTGGGTGCTAACATAGGTTATTTTACTGTGATTCTGTCAAAACTAGTTGGGTCGGAGGGGAGAGTGTATGCATTCGAGCCTACGACGAAGTACTGCGAGATACTGAAAAGGAATATAGAGGCAAACGGAATCGCTAATTGTGAGGTTTTTCAACTGGGCTTGTCGAATAAAAGACAAACCGTGGAAATCTTTAACGATGAAGCTTCGGCGACGATTCATGTTCCCGAGGGAATGCCTCTGGGATATAGAGAAACGATAAAGGTGACTACGCTAAACGACTTCGTGGGCGAGCATGGATTAAGGAAGATCGATTTCATCAAAATCGATGTGGACGGGCACGAACCTTTGATTTTCGAAGGCGCTTGGGATATCTTAGACCAGTACTATCCCGTCATTCTGACCGAAATCAGCCAGCTGCATTTTCTTGAGGTAGGAATTACAGTCTGGGATTTTTATGCGGAGCTAAGAAGCAGGGGCTACAACATATACGACCAAGCTGGGCTAGTTGAGATAAATAGCAGGTGGGCATTCCTCATAGAGTGCGGAAACTACGCGTACAGCTCTAACGTTATCTTATCCAAGAAAAGCCTGCGGAACAGAATATGATCAAACAACTCACAATAAGGTCAATTAACTATATCCGCAATGAATTGAAAAAGGAATTGGAGAGACAAGACAAGTTCCCTCATC
>CAYWMG010000268.1:0-1990 GCA_964459245.1 uncultured Candidatus Bathyarchaeia archaeon | reverse complement strand
GGCAATATCTGAAGGCATGTTCGCGGTATGAATAACCTGAGAGCCTGAGGATTCACAGTGAGCCTTCGGGCTCAGCAACTGTCAAAATCTATGGCCGAACGATTGAGGCCGGACTTCGCACACACATGGCCAAGTTTTTCTTTCGCTTCGACACTGTATTAGGTCAGGTGTTAGTTGAATGAGTGAATCAACTGACGCCGACAAGACACCACCAGGTTTGCGGAGTAAGTTCAAGAGACACCAGTCGGTTCGAATCCCACTCCCCGCACCAGATTTCGGCTCGGGGGGTTCTGTCTTACAGGTTGTTTACTCAGTGACTCATAGTAGTCCCAATTTCCTCAGCTATCTCATGGGCGAAAGTCTTGGCAATGTTCTTGCGCGCGTTCATGATTTCCACCCCTGCAACATCACCCTTCCGATCATATTCTAATCGGATATCCTCGTCAATCTCCTTGCTGTCAAATATGGAGCCATCTTTGACTAAGATGTAGAGGATATCTTCTTCAGGGTCGTAGTTTATCTTCAAGGTTTGGCTCCCGTTGGAGTAGGAATCCATCTGCCAACTTTAACCTTTCTTCTTATCTCGTCTTCCACATTCATCTGCGGATAAGCTGTGATTATGTGGTAAGTATCGCTGTCCTTCCTCCTAAAAACAACGACAAGGTTGGTATCTACTGCTTGATACTGCATCGCACCAACGGCAATTTGAGCGCCTGAATTCGTATCATAGAATCGTCCCTGAGGTCTCTGTAATACCTGTTTGAGTGTCGTTTGTGATAGATTTCGCTGTTCAAGTTTCACACGGGCGTGTTCTGAAAAGCTCAGCTTGATGGGCAATCACTGATCCCGTTCCATAACTTATAGGTATAGTTTATGAGAACTTAATCATGGCGAATAATGATTGTAGCGAAAGGGGGTATCTCATAGACCATAACTGGTCAGATGCTTTCGTATTAAGCGAATTGGGCTGAAATCTTTCCTCTGCTTATTGAAGGTCGCTTGAAGCGCGTGATGAACTCGATTTGCTTACTTGTTTTGCTAATGGGTGCACGGCATCACTGTGGAGCGGCTCTCGACATCTCAAAGATATTTCGTTGCGCCGTAGACTTCATATCCACGCAGTCTACTGTTCCCGCCGATGTCAGCTGCACCCGCGATTAGTGACGACGGCATCCTGAAATCTCTTACGCCTTCGGCACTCGCATTGACCAAGATCATCACCGACGCCCAAAAGCTCTAGCTCAAGTCTGTAGATCGTGTCCGGAGGCGAATGAACACTTCTAGATGTTGAGCAATCAAAAGGAAGTTCACTCAGTTCGGACAAGAAATTGAGAACGTTGGAAAGGTTCGTCTTAGAAAACACTCTATGATGCAGATTGTAGATCAGACTCTCCAGGCCTTTAGGCCCGAATATGGCCATTGAACCCTTATCTCTGTAGAGAAGGCATTCGGCGAGAAAGACAAGGCCGACTACATGGTCGCCATGGAGGTGGCTAATCAGGGCATAATTCACATCGTTTGGACGGCGACCGTTCGAACGCAGGGCATGCACGATTTGCGGAGGGCAGCCCAGCAGTCTGACCGTACTCTCTGATTCAACTAGGATACTCGTGGAACCGCGACCATCGGAGCAGAATGAGTCGCCTGTACCAAGAAAGATTAGCTTCAACGAAGCTTGCTCCCTTACGTATCTCTCGATCTTTCAATCGTTTTTCCGCCAGCGTTAGAGGGTGGATTTGTCTTACAAGCTAACTCTGCAGCCTCGTCACTTTGGGGAGACGCTCAGAGAATTTGATATAGATCGAACTGTTTGTAACCTCGATCGTCGGTTCAATTCCGATAGCTTCATGTGTTACTCTTTCATAGTCGCGTTTTAGATGATTTGAGTACTTAATGCCGAAGTCATGATGAAGCGTAATGGTGTATTCACCGTCCTTCTGCTCGATCTCACATTGCGTAGTCCCAACATATTTCGAGAGCCTTTCGCAAA
>CAYWMG010000267.1:0-2503 GCA_964459245.1 uncultured Candidatus Bathyarchaeia archaeon | reverse complement strand
GTTGGAAAGTCACTTTCTCTACGTGCCAATACGAGCCAATCATAGTGATTGGTGATCTCTCCCTCTTTCTCTACGGCTGGAGCGAGGCGCTCGAAAATTCCCTTATACTGAGTTGAAGCTTCACCGCTGACAACCCAGAATGGAAGATATACTAGTTTTTGCTCCGCCAGGGAAGATTTTTTCGAGAAGTCCTTTGGTGCCATGAAACTGTTGCCCATCCAATTGCGAACCCTAGCAAAGACCAGGTCAGCTTGAAGAGTGTTCATTATGAGGGAGTGCTCGAACTCGAAGGCTTTCCCAGTTTCAATGACGCTGGTGAAGCCGCAGTAATTGCAAGTGACGAGTATCTCGCCCGGTTGAACTGGCAAGGGAGCGCCGCAATGCGAGCAGTTGATCTGACTTGAAACTTCGACCATGGTTAGCTCACCATTAGAGCCGAATAGCTATGCTTTAATGGTACATTCTTAAAGCCATAACAATTCTCAGAGTTGTCTTCGTATTGGCTAATCTTAGTCAACTAAAAGGCACGATGCTAGTTACAATCTTCATAACACTCATTATCTTTGTGGCCTTCATTGGCGTGGTCTCTTACTTCTTCAGCTATGCAACTAACCTATCACTAAACCCTGTATCCACGTTGATCGGCGCCTTCGCCATCGCGCTTTTCTTCATGTTGATACAATTCCTCATCAGTCCATATATTGTTAGAGCGAGTACTCGCCTACGTTATCTTCAACCAGGCCAGAACCCGTGGTTGGAAGGTGCCGTAGCTAAGCTTGCAAACGCGGCGGGTGTGAAGCAACCGCGGATAGCCATAGTGCCAGATCAAACACCTAACGCTTTCGTCTTCGGCAACTCGACTAAGAACATGACTCTGGCTGTGAACGAAGGATTACTTAGGACATTGAACGAGAGCGAGATAGAGGGCGTGATTGGGCATGAGCTGGGGCATATTAAGCATAAGGATTCCGTTGTAATGACATTTCTCTCAGCGATTCCATTGATTGCCTACGTAATTGTTCAAATGGCGTTCTATACAAGCATGCTAGGCGGCGGCCGGGGTAGAGATCGTCGTGGCAACGCGGGAATCCTAATCATTCTCGCCGGAGTCATCGCTCTCATCGTATATTTTGTTTCTCAACTCCTTGTGCTGCGCCTCAGTAGACTAAGAGAACATTTTGCTGACGCTTTCTCCGCGTATCTAACCGGTGCTCCAAGAAATCTGGAGAGCGCGCTAACTCGTATCACGTACGGCTTATCATTGAGCCCGCAAGAAGCGCATGGAGCTCGGGCGCTCTACATTTCGGATCCCTCTCTAGCCAAACAGGAGGTTCAGGATATCATGCGTCAGAAGAGCAACTACGATCTAGATCACGATGGGGTTTTGGATGAGCACGAGCTTGAGCTGGCTATGGAGCATGAGGCTCAATCAAGATGGTCGGCGGCAAATGAGATGTTCGCCACGCATCCGCCAACCTATAAGAGACTATTGCTGCTCAAACAGATCGACCAGGAAATCTCGAGCAGAGGCCCACAGTCAGGCAACATCTATGGTCGAATCTAAACCTCTTAACCCCATCGTTTAGGCTCTAAATCCAAAAGCTTCATTCGAACACATCATTTCACTTACCCTCGGATCTGAATGATAGTTTCAAGATTTTTCCAGAACATCAGGACGTGGAGCTTGCAGAATTCTTTCTCTGACTAGGTAGTCGATAAGTTCCAGAGCTTCCGATACCTCAACCTTCCCTTGCAGACTAAATAACAATGTGTCCTTTTCCACGATGCCTCCTTGTCTTGAAAGACTGTCAAAGGTGTCGAGTATCATCTTCAGCTTTTCGCGTAGAGGGTTTGATTTCAACGAAGAATCATCTCTATCTGTGCCTTGCTCGCTATTATTGATATATTTCTTGAGTTGAAATTATTTGTGAAAGCTTGCAATCCACTACTGACAATTCTTGCGATTTTAATCAGCAATTCATCGTGGGCGAACCCAATTCCTCTGCCAATGTGTATTTCTCATGCAACGGAAGTTAGCTTACAGACTAGGTGAAAATAGGTATGGAAATGTGGTAGCGTAGTCTATCTATAAGTGTAATGGATTGCTTTTTGGTTCTGATTGATGCTGAGTAGGAGAATTGCGGGTATCCTTATCATAATGCTTTTCGTCATCTGCGCTTTGCCTATTGCGGCGCATGGTTACTCTAATGTGAGGACTAATGTGAAGTCTGGACTCGCGTTTTCTCAGAGTGTTGATGTTCAGGTTCCTGGTTTGGTTGGGAATGTTTGGCCAACCAAACATGTGCTTGCCGGTTCAGTTGGAGATGTGATCCTTGCACTCTCTTCATCGGGCTCCATCTGTCCTCCTCTACCGACTCATTGTTTAGGGTGGGATACGTTAGCAATTTTGGTTCCACCAGAATTTGGTAATATTGTACCAGAGCAAGTTGTCTCAACGTTAACAAATAATTATGCAAACATAATTGTAAGAACTCTCTCAGCT
>CAYWMG010000266.1:0-2509 GCA_964459245.1 uncultured Candidatus Bathyarchaeia archaeon | reverse complement strand
CCGAAGTCAAGTTATCACGACTCTAAACCCAGCAGGGATGGACTTGGAGAATTGGCGTGAATTGGGAATAGATGAAGACTTCGCCGCTAAACAACGCAAAGTCATCTCCACTTTTGAGAAGATGGGCATCCGCTCTTCATGCACCTGTACGCCCTATCTTGTGGAGAATGAACCAAAGGAAGGGGATCATATTGCATGGAGTGAGTCGTCAGCAGTAACTTATGCCAACTCAATAATTGGCGCTATGACAAACCGGGAAGGTGGTCCCAGCGCCCTTGCAGCTTCCTTAACGGGACGAACACCGTACTACGGCATGCACTTGGATCATGATAGAGCTGCACAGACGAAAGTGTTAGTACGTGCCAAATTAGATGGCGTACCCGATTTCGGGGCATTGGGTTTCGCAACTGGCAAGAAGCTGGGAAACAAGGTTCCTTTTTTTGTCGGAATTAAACAGCCGACGCTTGAGCAGCTGAAGAGCCTTTGCGCCTCAATTGCAACTTATGGTGGAACACCCATCTTTCACATCGAAAACGTAACCCCGAACCAGATGACCATTCCAACTGAAACAATCACGGTTGAAAATGAAGATCTGACGAATGCCTATGAGCAGATGAACGACGAGAGCACAAGCGTTGATTTCATAGCGCTGGGTTGTCCGCACTGCACTCTTGACGAAATCAAGAAAATCGCAGAACTGTTGAAGGGTAAGAGGGTGACAAGAGAATTCTGGGTTTGTACCGCCCGACAGACAATGAGACTTGCCGAAGAACATGGATGCGCACAAGTGATACGTGCTTCAGGCGCAAAATTCGCTTGCGACACATGCATGGCAGTTGCACCGTTGAAGGGCCGTTTCAAGGTTCTCGCAACAGATTCAGCCAAAGCATGCTACTATGGGCGGGGCACTAACATTTTTCAAACTCGAATAGGAACTCTCATGCAATGCGTTAACGCAGCTGTGACGGGAGAATGGAAATAATACAAGGCCATAAAATCTCGAGCGGAACAGCCGAAGGTTCAGTTCTCATCTCACACGATCCGCTTTCGTTCTTCGGCGGAGTAAATCCTGAAACAGGAATCGTCATTGAGAAAGGACACGAGATAGAAGGAGTTAGTATCAAGGACAAAGTGCTAGTTTTCCCTCATGGTAAGGGATCAACCGTAGGATCCTATGCGCTGTACCGTATGAAGAAAGATGGTGTTTCACCTAAAGCAATTGTGAATGTGGAATGTGACCCCATTGTTGCAGTTGGGGCAATAATCTCTAACATCCCTGCCATACATAGATTGGACCAAAATCCTCTGGACTTACTTAGAAACGGAATGAAGGTAAGAGTAGATGCTGATCATGCAACGCTGGAAGTGTTGGATTAGCTCAATAATCGGAAATGGCCCTGGAAACAGAATATGCGAGAGACAATCTTGCGGCTTAGGTCATTTGCATGTGTGACAAAATAGAAGAAAACACAAATATAGAACCTGCCGAATCAACATCTAATAACGAAGATTTGTTACGCCCTAAGGAGCCTCAAATTTTAAGTTGCATTCAAAACTGAAAATGCTAATATTTGCTTCGAACCCTAATAATCTGAAATAGTATAAGGAGCACATGCAACCGAAATGACGCTTCCCAAACTTTCCTACCTCTGAAATCGTCCAATGGCTCATTATAGGTAGATATATTGTCGCTTCTCCGAAACGTTATCGGGCCGCATCCTAACCTGTGGGATTACGTTAATGGTATAAAAAATTCCACAGTCAAATCAACAATAAAGAGAAGAGTGCAGGAATGTCAACCAAGTTCAGAAATTATCAACAAGTTTTCAGGATTGACAGACCGTTACTTCCTCGTTGTTTTTGCAACAGAATGGAACGCTGAGTGCAGAGCGCAACTGCCTTATCTAATGAAATTGTTCATAGTAGCTAATAATGCGGCGTTGAATGTCAAAGTCATTGACTTTGATGAAAACCGCGACATAGCAGACGAAATGGGCGTGCTAAGAATCCCGACTATAATAATCCACGATAGAGCCTGGCGAGAAATCGGAAGATTTGTGGAGAAACCACGTATGGGTAGCACTCTAGAAGAAGAGATATGGCAAATAATCGAAAAACCTCTCCACAAGACATAGGTTGTCAAACACAGGATCCTGACAATATTGGATATGCTGACCTGCATCAGGACATGACGAGTGCGGAATATGGCTCTCGCGGCTTGGGATATGGTGATAGGGTCTTTCTGGATCACAAACTCCTATGACGACGCTGTGAATGGTCTCCTTATCGCTCCGCAAAGATTGCAGTTGGTGACCATCATGCCCTTTGGATACCAGGTCACGACAAGAACCAGATGCAAGAAAGTCCTGAAGAATCTTAGTGATCTTGTTCATTACGAGAAGCTCAACCAAAATCGATCAATAGGTTGAGATCTTGAGCACCCCGGGAATCTTCAACATTTTTTGAAGAATGATTCCACTGGGTTGTTTCTCCACGACCAGTGTCAATT
>CAYWMG010000265.1:0-3284 GCA_964459245.1 uncultured Candidatus Bathyarchaeia archaeon | reverse complement strand
TTCCTCTAGCTAATGGTTTCCATGATCATGTCGTGTGAGTTTAGTTGAAGTTTTGGTAATCACAAATTTATGTCTTCTTTCAAACCCACCTCGTTCCCGGACTAATTCAATCTCGCGAAAGCGTTCGGTAGGGTTGAATGTTGTCAGGTAGGAATATATCATCAAAGAGGTAGACTTGCGGAGTGTGAGAGTGATGAGGCGTGGAAGATTATTCACCATGTTACTGCTTCTAACAATTGTCGGGCTCACTGCCCGCTCAATCTATCCAGAAGCGAGCGCTGTAACTACCCAAACCATTACGAGTCGTACATTGGCAACCTCAACTAGCTCATTGATTTCAGTAACTTCAAGCTCAAAAACCTCGGCAATAACCTCAATCGCCTCAGCGATATCATCAATAGCCACAACAAGCTCGTCAATGCTGAATGACCTTCAAGTTCTGAAGACCAAGTATCCTAAACTTTTCAACCCAAACAATACGTACATTGAGTTCGCGTCAATAGACCTCTCAACCAATCCAAAGGCCGATGGACCCCCAGTCACCTTCAGAAATGTTACAGTTACACACCACTTTGTCTCTGGCATGCTTATTCCAGATGGCGTGCAGTGGACCCTCACACAGGGACCGCTTGACGTTGTTGTGTTCGTTCTCGCAGATTACGGTTCGCAGGTTCCAGCTTCCGGATCCTTGAACAATTCAGTAAACACTTTCCTAGTGATCCCAAGAAGTGGAGTTTACCCTCACGTCTACCTGTTCCTAGTGTCATAAGAGCGGTAACGCGTGGGGCATCGCATATGCGATCACGTACGGCCTTATTGATAATCGGGACGAAGAGAATTAGCGTAGACTCAACCCTAACCGATAGGCCGAAAAGATGCTTTAGAGCGAAGATTCATTCTAATGGTTGCAGACTAGACAATATCATGCCCAGAATCCAAATCGACGTCTATATCAGCATAGGGACAAGGTTCTGAGTGCCTTACGAACCACGCCTTTGAGTATCTCAACGCGGAACTCGTTACCGGTTCCAATGGTAAGGGGAGCAGCCCCTTCGATGCTGGCCTCGCTAACACGATCGATCGTACTATCTGAAAGGCTGTTACCGTTCAAGGCTTGTTCTGCTGTCGCTGACCGCCTTGGTTTCACATCTACACCGCCTAGGACTATCCGTGAATCAGTGACGTCGCCGCCTTGAAAGACTGCGTATATGGCGGCTGATGCGAGAGCAAAATCCCAAGATTTTCGTGCCCTATCTTTGAACCAGCTCTGTTTACCGTCCGGTCGAAGTGGGGGCACTTGTACTTCTGTTAAGATCTCGTTAAAGTGAATTGCATTCTCTTTCACGTGTCCATCAACTATGCTGATTCCGGGCAGCAATTTATCAATGGTAAGTATGTTTTCACCCATTGGGCCGACTATCTTTACTGTTCCGTCGAGTGCAAGTAGCGCTGGTCCCAGATCGCTGGCGTGGACGGCGTAACATAGTCGGCCACCGAAGATACTGTGATAGAACCGATTGTCCCCGATGGCTCCGTAACAGATGTTTCCGGCGTTACGCCAACAATCATAGTCATTTCGAAGGTACCAGCACCAAACCTGCTGAAGTAAATCTCCTCCTACGGTTCCCATATTGCGGAGTGGGGGTGATGCTACATCGCCAGCAGCCATAGCCAATAGGGGTGCACGATCACGCACCAACTGTGACTCGGCTACTGCTGAGAGTGAAGTAGTAGCTCCTATCCTCAGACCTCCATCCGGCCTTGGCTCAATATAATCAAGTTCAAGCCCACTAATATCCACCACATTCCCCCTAAGCTCTGTTCGAATATCATTCTTGAAACGTGAGAGTAGATCTGTACCCCCAGCCATAACAGTGGCTTCCCCGCTGTGTCGGTTCAGGATGTCAACCGCGTCTTGAACACTTTTAGGCTCGAAATAGCTGAAACTTCTCATCCAATCATCTGCCCATTCTAGCAGCCTTAACTGCTTCTATGATGTTTTTTCTGCTAATGGGAATGGAAGTTATGTTCACGTTGAAGGCATGTGCCACAGCATTGGGAATAGCGCACGCCGGCGCCTCGAGACAAGGTTCACCAATTCCTTTTGCACCATAGGGACCGAGAGGGTCATCGTATTCAATCCATATGCCGTCAATATTGTCCGGTGTTTCCAGGATGGTAGGTAATCGATAGTCATGGAAGTTAGGGTTAACATAGCATCCCGTGACTGGGTCGACTAGTTGTTCTTCAAACAATAATTGGCCAATGCCTTGAGAGGTTAGGCCTCCGCGCAGCTGCTCCAGTAGGCCCTGTACGAAGATTGCTCTACCCACATCGTGCGCTGCCACGTAGTCTGTAACTCTAATCTCGTAAGTATCTAGGTCAACTTCAACTTCCGCAAATGACGCCGCTGTAGTTCGTGAGAAATAGCCATTCACTAGGGTCCCATCTTTTCTGGTGTACTGTTGTGGTGTAGTGAAAGATCCCTGTCCAGTAATTGGCGCCGTAAGGAGTCCAGCAGCTTCCTTGAAAGTCATGCCTCTGGACGGGTCATCCTTAACGTGGATATGATCATCCTCAGCGATTAGCTGTGCCGCGTCGGTTCCTAATTGTTTCGCAACAACCTCGAAGAGTTGTCTACGTGCATCTTGGGCAGCTTTCCATGCACCCATTCCGCCGCTGCGAGTCTGGGTGCTTCCCGCTGTAACTCCAGTGTTAGTGGTCGCGTCAGTGTCGGAAGAGATTACGGTAATATTGTCAAGAGAGCTTAACCCCAAGGTTTCAGCTGTGATTATTGTGAGGGCTGTCTTCTGGCCGCCTCCTATATCGACAGCACCCGTGTAAAGTGTCACATTGCCTTCTGGGTCGATCTTCACTTGTGCAGCCATCGGATTTCTGAATCCTCCCTTGGCGGAGTTCATGACCCCCATTCCTACTGCACGGATTTTGTGTCCATCAGGTGATATCCAGCTGGGCTTTCCCCATCCCTTCCACCTTTCCTTCCATCGAAACCTTTCTGCTGCTTGAAGCAATGCTTCTGGTTGTCCAATACCCGTGTAGGGGGTTCCTGAAATTGGATCAACCGCCTTCGTTTTGTCGCGCAGGTTCTTGAGCATGAAATCTACTGGGTCCATGTTCAAGGCTTGTGCCATGCGGTCTAAGATTCGGTTCATGAAGAAGTGGCCTTGGGTTTCTCCAACGTCCCTCAATGCTCCCGGTGCATGGTAACGGTTCGTGTAGAAGTTTTGAACGGTAATGTTGATGTTCGGTATTACCATTGGCTG
>CAYWMG010000264.1:0-1597 GCA_964459245.1 uncultured Candidatus Bathyarchaeia archaeon | reverse complement strand
CCATTTCAGGATGGTAGAGTATTAACCTCTTAGATTTTCGACAATTTTGCGAGTTGAATGTGATTTATTCAATGTGTAGAAATGGATTCCCGGAACTCCATGAGCAATTAGTTCCTTGCATTGCTGGGTAGCATGTTTAATGCCGTATAGTTCAACTGCTACGTGATCATGCTGGATACCCCTAAGGTCAATCTCGACAGGTTCAGGTATCTTTGCTCCGCAAGTCTGAGTAAACCGCACAATCTGATCATAATTTGTAATCGGCATGATTCCCGGAATGATGGGAACCGTCACTCCCTTTTCGCGCATCCTTCTTTCGAAAATATAGAAGTCTTTGTTGTCGAAGAATAGCTGAGTAATGATGAAGTCTGCCCCCGCGCTTGTTTTTTCACGTAGGTAATCCCAATCCGTTTCTTTATCTGGTGATTCTATGTGTCCTTCAGGATATCCTGCACCAGCAATGCATAGAGGATAGGACGCATGGATGAATGCTACCAGTTCCCTCGCGTGTCTAAATCCGTCTTGGTGTGGAATAAAACGCGTTTGTCCTTTTGGTGGATCACCGCGGAGTGCGATCACATTATCGATCCCTGCGTTGGTTAATTCATCAAGAATATTCCTGATCTCTAGTTTTGAATGGGCGACGCAAGTGAGGTGAGCCATGCTTTCCAAACCGATTTCATTTTTCGCACGTTTTACGATCTCAATGGATCTATCTCTCGTTGTGCCGCCGGCGCCATAAGTCAAGGAGATATATCCAGGCTTCAACTTCTTGACGTCTTTCAAAGCTTCAAAAAGTTGAATCATCCCTTCTTCAGATTTTGGAGGGAAGAACTCGAAGGAGAAGACGGGTTGATTACCTCTCAATATGTTAGTAATTTTCATAAACAATTCATTCTTAAGAATGTGATAATCGGGGGTTTGGCTGATTGTTTCGCCGTTGCTGTGCTATTATGTTTGTTCGCAAGATTTTAGCTAATGGATTGGGTTGATTAGGGTCAATATTGATGAGTCAAGTGGTCTGCCGTGCCATCTCTGCTCCTTTTACAATGTTGCAGAGTTTGGCGTAAGCAACGTCCCAGCTTCGCGTGCGAAGTCCACAATCGGGGTTCACGTATATGCGTGAGGGGTCGTCTAGGAGTTTGCTGGCGTATTTAATTCGGTCTCGAATTAGTTTTGGCTCCTCAATCGTGTCAGTGTGAACATCTGACACTCCTAATCCAATTTCTCTTCGGTCTCCGAACTCGTTGAGCAGGTTCAGCATATCATACGGATGTGTTTCGGGACCGCGGTTTGCGAATTCGAGAGCCAGTTGGCTACAGTTTTTCAATTCCATGATGTGTGGATAGAGGTTTCGATAGTCGCTGTAGCAGATGTGTACGCTGAGTTTGCAGTTGATTCCAGCCGTTGACTCGTTGAAAGCTTCTACGAAGAAGTTTACTTCGTCAGGTTTGGTTGTGAGTGCAGGTTCGTCAACTTGAATAAAGTCTGCGCCTGCGTCTACTAACGCTTTCAGATTGGGGCGGATTATTTCTTTACCTATGTCTAGCACAAGCTCGCGTTTTGCTTCATGTTTGAGTTTCCTGAAGTCGGAATA
>CAYWMG010000263.1:0-3016 GCA_964459245.1 uncultured Candidatus Bathyarchaeia archaeon | reverse complement strand
CTGTGCCGAGCTTGTTCGTCGTGCGCTAGCGTCAAGTCCTCAAGTCGACTTCAGCGCATTCGCACCTGTCAGGTTGTGGCTCAAAAGGAGCCACTCCGTGAGAATTTCATTTTGATGCTCTCCTTGTCGCGGGGATCATGTTTCTCATGTTGGTGACTGATCTTACACCAATGACTTACGCACTTTCGTGTGTCGCCTTATGTTTCCCCTTCCAGCGATACAGAAAGTATTCGATTCCTCTTAGCGAAGATTGAGAAAGCGCCTAGTAGTCGGGTCATCCTCTTTTTCATCTATTGCGTATCGAAAATACCAACCGAGCAACGCATCCTCGCACCTGTGGCACGCGCCGATGGCTAATGCCTGGCAATTCTCACAGTACTTGAAGATGGATGAGCAGACCTTCACGTAATCTGCGTCGTAGTAATCTTTAATGTGCGTTATCTCATCACTTAGGAGATGAACAAGTTCCAGCATAAGAGCGTCGGCGATTAGGTCATCTACTGGGTCATCAATGCGGAGCCACAATGTTCGTCTCCTCCGGTCAATCCTCAGGATGCGTAGCCGAGGTCTAAATCGACCGTACGGATCGCCGTCAATTTCGGTGAGTCTCTTTATCGTAAGCAAGTCATACTGGTACGTATCATAGTAGCCAATGTGCACGGGCTGACGACTTTCACCGAGTGGGACTTGATGGTGTGCTTGTCCCGCGAGCTGGCGTTCCATTCTTAGCATAGCTCCTTCCAATCTTGCTTCACCAAGCTCACGGTAGATATCTAACTCCCGCCAGAGTCTGAGCCGTAGAGAGGGATCCGCCGGCTTGTTCTCTTCGGGAGAGCAGTACTGAGTAACGGTGCCGGAATCTGAATCGACTTCAAGCAATCCAACTCGGGGCAAGACCGAGTTGAGACGTTCCAGTTCTTGAACTCTCACGGAAGGGATAGGTGACGGAAATGCAACATATACAATATCAGCGAATGAACGGAACCTCTGGGCCTGACCAAGGGCATGGTTCCAGCTATCTGGAATCGTGTCTGGTTCTACCTCAACCGCAATGAGCTGGAGATTCCTTTTGGCAAGTACGTCGGGTATCACGTGTAGGTCTTGGATCCTGAGCGCTATGCCTCTTATCTCGCGCTCGTTCCAAGTTCGAAGTCCCAGACGATTGCGAAAGTAGGAACCGATTATCGGATACAGTACTCGTTCTCCAGAATCTTGAACAGGAATTGATTGCCCACTAGTTGAGGCAAGCATGGCGATAAGCCACAGAGAGCTGGTTAAGGTGAAATAAAACCTAGAGAGGCGAATGCAACTAATCCGTTGACTTCTTGCTCTAGCTCAGGCACTTGCTCAGGTGATATTGAGAATCGGTTGAAGCCATAGGCACAGATTCCAACCTTCTCAAGACCGAGAGGGCTGCAGCCTAACAAATGCCAGTTGGTATTCATCACTTTGCCTCACTAGATTTTGAACCTCGGTTGGTGACAGACCGAGTTCTGTGAGCAGTACGGCTTCAATTAACACCTTGAGTTTGTGTGTAATCTCTAGCAACTCGTCATTAGTTGCCGCACCCTCCTTTTTACTTGGGTCATAATGCGTGAGATAGTTCCGCGTGTTTAACACCTTGTTAACAAACCAATCTGTATCTCGAAACTGCAGGAAAGAAAATTTCTGAACAAGATCTTGGAGTCTAACCCTCAGAGTTAGTTCGTTGCTGTACTCAAGCTTCTTTTCGAGCCAGTTCCGGTAATGTTCAGGAACCGCGGAGACAATTGCGTCCTTTCTCTTCTTGTGATCTACTTCTGGCAGTTCATAATTGGAGAATCTCCTTCTATGATACGATTCAAGGGCGTTCAGAAAGCTCAAGAATTTCTGGTGCAAATACATCTGTGGATTGTAGATTACTGCAAAGTACCCACCGTAGACCGGCTCCAGGGGGTCAGCGTTAGTGAACCAGTTCTTCAGAATGAGACCGAAGCGATTCACGATATCCTTGAACGATAGGAGGGGGTTCTGCGGACTTTTCGATCCTTTACTCGAAAACCATGAGGGAACTATTATACGAATTGGGGGATACACCATTTGGTCCTTAATCTGCATCTTGTGTTTCTCGGTTTCACCATAAATCTTGACAGGACGGGTCTCCTGCGCGATTGCTAACGACAGGAAGTTCTGAATATCACGAACCAACTTCAGAAATTCATCAAGAGACTTGGCGTCATGAGGCTTTATTTCGATACATGTACGCTGCCTTATCGTAACTTGCCTTGGGAATTCCCAATGTGGCAATCCCTCGAATACTAGGGAGACCCGGACCCCGTTTACCTGTGCTTGAATAGGCATAGGGCGCTTATAGGTCACAGTCGTAACTGTTGGGTCTGGCCTCTGAATATCGAATCCTGAGATTCTCACCCAATTGTTTAGGCTAGGAAATTCTGCGTAAATTACATTGAACCTAAGTTCGTCAACAGAGTTGAAGTGCTCTCCGATAAGTACCATTTCGGCGAAGAAATTCGACATTTTCGCTCCCGTCCCCAAATTAACGGTCGGGTTGAACTGGAAGCATTTGAGCAGAGTAATGCGATGCCCTTCAATGCTAATGCCCAAAATAACTTCGGGCCGGAAATCTTGTGGTTTCCCCGGTCCGATCTCCGTCAAAGCTCCCGCTAATTCAAGCACGGCTTGATCATCAGAGATAACCAAGGTTCCCTTGACCTTGATCTCCGGCTTGTCGGGGAGCCACCAATCGCCCTTGTGCTCAGACACGACCATGTCCCCACAATTGTATAGCTGATTCTAATGCACCGGCATATCCAGTTTGTTTTGAGCGTTTTCACGGGTAGTTTCAGTGGGGCAAACAGAAATTATGGAGCTTGGCTCCACAAACTATCCCTTTGATGCGTTGAGTTTTTTCTCGAGCGAATTATAGTAGAGCGGCGACGACAGCTTGGGAGTGTATAATGAACCAGGAACAAGCCAAGTTTCGCGTCAGTTTCGCTTCGGTCTCTCTGCCCCTATC
>CAYWMG010000262.1:0-2237 GCA_964459245.1 uncultured Candidatus Bathyarchaeia archaeon | reverse complement strand
CATTTAACGCAACGATAAGGTCTACCGAACATTCGGCATTTTTCGCACCGCCAGATCGTTACTTCACCGCAACTTGGGCAGGGAAACTTAACTGCTCCCTCTCCAGGCAGTATTGTTCGAGCGCACCAAGAACAGGTCGGCATACGTATGATCTTCTCCTTAGCGGTTGCTGCTGCGGCGCTCATGAATAACACGTGAAGGGAGAGACGCTGCAACAGAGGGTTATAAACTGATTGCTGAACCTCTCCGTCTCGGATCCTTGCCAAACAACCGACAAATTCAAACACACGCTTGTATAGGACACCATTATCCGAGGTTGAGAGTCTTGGTAAAGATTGATTCGGTCTGTGATCTTGGTGACTTCAGACTTTTCATGATCATGAGCACTTGCCAGTCATACATGCCAAGAGAGTTGGATGAGGATGAGACTATCTACCCGGAACGGTCTTCAGATAAGGGGACAATGTATGTTGAGGCTGAAGACAAGGAAACAATCCAACAGATACGCGAAATCCGTTTCACTCGAGTCTCAAATGTTCTTGGTATAATATACAATTCCAAAAGTGGACGGACCCAACTCAAGTGGCGGCACCTGAAAGGAAGAATGGGTCGTCTTAGTGGCGAAGCTAGTACAAATACGCTGGTAAATTTGTTTGCTTCAAGGGCGCTTCCAGAATCATATGCGATCAATGATCGTGCAAGTGAGAATCTTCAAACTGAACAACCGGACGAACAACTCACATTAAGCGAAGCTTTCGCCGATACTTGATAATTGATCATAAAGATGTGGGTAAGGCTATCTTCAAACTGTTTGGTTGCCACAGCATAGCTCATAGAGCTAATCTGGTTTGCCACCTCATTCATTCTAGAAAAAACAATGCATCTCGAATACGAAGTTTGCAAATCTCCCGTCCTTGAAAAGCACTTCGTACACGGAGACTGGAAAATAATCAAAATTTATGCTCATGATACACTCCTCAAGATCGTCATAAATCGCCGACATAAATAGACGAGATCCGTGACACTTTTTCTAGCTCCTCACCAGTAACTAGGGAGGATAAAGGTTGGGTGTAGATCTAGCAGACATTGTGAACGAGCAATCGGTCACTCTAGATAGTCTAAAGAACAAGACTCTGGCAGTGGATGCTTACAATACGCTATATCAATTTCTAGCAATCATCCGACAGCCTGATGGAACACCACTAAAGGACAGACAGGGACGAGTGACCAGTCACTTGAGTGGCTTACTATATCGTTCGGCCAACCTATATGAAAAAGGAATCAAACTGATTTTCGTTTTTGACGGGAAACCTCCAGAACTCAAACAATTCGAAATCCAAAGGAGACGCCAAGTTAGAGAAGAAGCGGTAACGCGTTACCAAGAGGCCGTGAAAGAGGGAAGGCTAGAAGAGGCTAGGACATACGCTCAAGCAACTTCACAACTGAAGGATCTTATGGTTGAGGACTCCAAACGACTTCTGGACACGCTTGGAATTTCATGGATCCAAGCTCCCGGAGAAGGAGAAGCACAAGCCTCATACATGGCAGCCAACGGCGATGTATGGGCCGTAGCTTCCCAAGATCATGACTCTCTCCTCTTCGGAGCTCCTCGAATGGTCAAGAATCTTGCCATAACCGGCAGAAGAAAATTACCGCGTCGTGATGCGTATGTCGAAGTGGAACCAGAATTAATTGAGCTGAACAGAGTGCTCGAGAAAATATCACTAACGAGAGAACAATTGGTAGATGCGGGAATTTTGGTTGGAACAGACTTTAACGATGGAGTAAAGGGGATCGGTGCCAAAACTGCGGTAAAACTCGTTCGAGAAAATGGAAGGCTCGAACAAGTCTTAGAAAATAATAGGAAAATTCAGCTTCAGTCAAATTACCAAACCATACGCGATATCTTCCTTCACCCAAAAGTTACCTCCAACTACAAATTGAATTGGTCGGAGCCTAATGAGGAAAGGGTAGTTGCGTTTCTTTGTGGGGAACGAGACTTCTCAGAAGAACGAGTACGAAAGGCCGTATCTAAGATTGCCAATTTTTCCTCCTCGAAGTCCAACACCACGCTTGACTCTTATTTTGGCTAAATCTTTAAAGTGCCTTATGGGTGTGGGGAGTACTCCGTTTGAAGTGTGTAGAACAAATATCGGCTCGCGGGCACCCTAACATTACAGCAACACATCCCACCACGCTAGAATTTACTAAACAGTCGTCGTTGACTAAGAATGGGG
>CAYWMG010000261.1:0-2101 GCA_964459245.1 uncultured Candidatus Bathyarchaeia archaeon | reverse complement strand
TGTCGTTCGTTAGGTTATGATCCACTTATACTACCGGCGCGAGGCTTAGCAGTAATCTTCGACACCGGCGGCGCAAAAATTCTAGAAAGTCCTGCAATCTTCGAAGATTACGGCGTAGCTATTGTCCAGCACAATCAAAATACTCTTAGAGCAACCTCATTCTTTGAGCTCGTTGGATTCGACGCTGATTACAGTGAGCGAAAAAAGTCTTGGACGTTGAAAGTACTTCAGAAACACGTTGCTCGATATAGTGAGTTAAAACTCGTAAAAACATTAGTGGGCCACAGGCCCTGCACACCAGATAGGCTCCCGGTAATTGGCAAAGTGCCTGGCTATGATAACGTGTACATTTCTTCAGGTCATTGTCGAATAGGAATAACTCTAGCGCCAGTATCGGGTTATCTGATCAGCAACATGCTAAACAATAGGCAAGTCCCTCTGGATGCCGCTTGTTTCAATCCTTCAAGGTTCCTATGAAAGAAGGCGCCAACCTGATCTTTGATGATTCCAACAACTATTGCGGAAGCTTACCTAATTTATCCAGCTCTTGGGCTACGTAGTCGAGCCCTTCGGCCTCGAGCTTTGACTTGGTGGGTATACCGGTCTTCTTATCCCAACCCCTCAACTCATAGAAGTTATCCAGCATCGTGTCTAGCATCTCCTGCGTTAATGGCTTGCCTGCGAATGTACCATCCGGAAGAGGCTCCATTAGTCTCTTTGGCAGATAATCGTCCTTCCTGCTAAGATTTTCTCGCGCGTTGAACGCTCTCGTAATATCCAGCGACCGTTCGCCAACCTTCATGTATTCTTCTATCGTCATATTCCACCCAGTTGCCGCATTCACCATCCCGAGCAAAGTCTTGTGTTCAATACCACCTCCCGGATAAACGTCGAAGCAGCAGACAACTAAACTGTTTAACGTCGCCCATAAGTCACCACAGATTTTCCCAATCTTTGCCTTGCTTAGTCCATAATCCAGCAGTCCTCGATCGGGAACAGATTCAGGCGTAAGGCCTAGTTCTGCTCTAAGATTCGCAGGTGGATCCCAGAGATCATCATGCTCCCATTCCATGTGGTTCGCGCCGCGATCTGCAACAGCATACATCAGGCCGACTCCTCGCTTACCACGAGGTTCATGCATAGGAATCTCTCTGCCCTTCACGTGCATTGCAAATTCCTCAGCGCCATGCCCTAATTTCGCGGAGGCTCGGTAGACCCCTTCCGCCAATAAGTCACCAATTCCCTGACGCATGGCAATCTGCTCTATCAGTTTCAGTATAACTTGTGGGTTTCCCCACTTTATCGCCAGCCCTCCGGTATCCTTCTCAGAAATGAGACCTTTCTCATATGCCTCCATGGCGAAACTGATGACGACGCCCGTTGAAATAGTGTCAAGTCCAAAAAGATTGCAGAGCTCGTTGGCCTTACCAATCGCGTACATATCATCGTTGAGGCAGAATGAGCCCAGAGCAGCGGTTGTTTCGTACTCTTGACCACCGAGTTCCCGATTTACTTCATAGGGTTCTTTTGACTCGACCACACGTTTGCAGTTAGTTGAGCATCCCCAGCAGGTATCTCTTCCAATTAGAAAGCCGCTATTGACAATCGTCTCACCTGTGATTTTGTCCGCCCCTTCGAATGTTCCGCGCTGAAAGTTCTTAGTTGGCAATCTGCCGCTTCTACTGAGATCGTCTGTGTCGCCTACAGTGCCAAATGCATGAAGGCCATCGATTGCCGGTCCTTTCTTAACCTCGGTTACGCATTGTCTGACATATTCCATGAGTTTCTTCTGGTCACTGATTGGAGCCTTCAGGTTTCCTTTGCAGGCCCAGGCCTTCAATTTCTTGGAACCCATAACTGCTCCCAATCCTGACCGCCCAGCGGCTTCGCGCAAATCATTGATGATCGCAGCGAACCGGACGAGGTTTTCACCTCCCTGTCCGACAGAAGCAACACTTGTCTGTCGCCTGTCAGTATCTCCGAGTTCTTTCTTGATGCCCTCCTCGGTTTCTAATACGTTATGACCCCAATACTTTGAGGTGTCTCTCAGTTCAGATTTGCCATTGTTGACGTAAAGCCATACAGGTGACTTCGATGCGCC
>CAYWMG010000260.1:0-3149 GCA_964459245.1 uncultured Candidatus Bathyarchaeia archaeon | reverse complement strand
AAGAGCGCTAATTGTGAGACGTAAAGATGGTTTCATCTGCCTAAACGCTGGCGTTGATAAATCAAACGTGAAAGGTAAAACAGTTTACGCACGACTTCCGAATAACTCGGATATTTCAGCACAGAAACTACGTGCTAATCTCGAACGACTTTCTGGCAAGAAACTTGCCATTATAGTTGCAGATACTTATAGTCGGCCATCTCGTGTAGGGCAAGTGGAATTCGCGATTGGAGTAGCCGGCATCCAACCTATTATTGATTATCGAGGGGAGAAGGATCTCTTTGGATACGAACTCAAGTTCAAGTACGTAGCATTGGCCGATGAACTTGCAGCTGCAGCAGAGCTAGTTATGGGGCAAGGGACGGAACAGATTCCAGTCGCAATCATACGTGGTTTAGGTAGGCTACAACATACCGAGGAGACTAATTTGTCAAAGAAACTATCATTGGGACGACAAAAGGACCTATTCAGCGAGATCTTATAATAATCGATTTTGTGTTAGGCTTGTTAGAAAGGCCTTTATGGTTTCGAATGAACCAATCTACAGCCTGAATCCACCATGAACGGTGAAGACTCAACCCCGGTTCATATGGGCGAGGATGACAAATACCTAGTAGACATCGTCGTTCCACCAAAAGCGATCCCAAGCCCAAAAGAATCTCTAGAAGCTATCAAAGGTGCCGTTAAAGGTAAAATGCTTGCAAAGATGAAAAAAGAAGCAGTCGATTGCCCCGTAAAACTGAAGGTAGTCTCCTTCGTTGAATGTTTCACCTGTCAAAACTTCAATCGAAGAGTCCGAGGTAAAGTAGGTTGCAAGGGGGATCCGATAGCGCAGGCAGCAAAACCCTGAGTCACATGTAGAAAGTTTCACGTCAATTTCTACGATTACGAAATATCGAATGGTTATTACTCGGCATAAAGCACGATAGAAAGTGGGTAATGTTTGAAGGCGGCAATTCTAGCCGGAGGAGCAGGCACGAGGCTTTACCCCCTAACTGCTTACCTTCCGAAAGCACTCATTCCAGTAGGAAATAGGTATGTGATCGAATACATCATCGAGTATCTAAAAAACAGCCAGATTCGCGATATCGTCATGCTCGTCTCCGACAACGAAGTAGATCTAATAAGAAATCACCTACAGGATGGGGCACGTTTCGGAGTCCACCTAGAATATTCTGTCGCTGAGAGAATAGGAACTGCGGGTGCATTAGGTGCAGCAGCGGATCTTCTAGGTGAAAGATTTCTCGTATATTATGGTGATGTATTGACGAACATGAATCTAGATGAAATGATAAAAATGCATAACTCGAAGCAAGCGGCTTGTACACTCGCGATGAGCGCCGCTGTCCCTATTGAGTATGGAGTTTGCAAAGTTAATGGTGAAGGAAAAGTAATCTTCTTCGAAGAAAAACCCGTACTCAAGGAGTACCCTGTGAGCATGGGAATCGACATTTTCGAACAAGAAGTATTGGAATACTGTAAACCCCGCATGGATATTGCCCAACAAGTTATTCCAAGCCTGCTCAAGGATGGAAAACCAGTTTATGCCTACGTAACGAACAAACGCCATTACGACATTGGAACATTCAAGAGCCTAGAAGAGGTCCGTCATCTCATCGAAAAACGGGAGCTGTTCTAAAAATGGTTATTCCTCCAGGAATCGCGGAGCGCCAAAAATATTAATTTAGGAATAGTAACTCAGACAAATCTGACATCGTTGTGAAAAGCATGGAAGCTCATCTTACTGGATTTTTCCCCCGGTCTGAGGAGCTTGTGAGAGTTACTCGAGCCTTTGAGAGGAATAAACTAGGAAGAAACGAAGTAGAGCAAGCCACACGGAATGACGCTGCTCACCTCTTGGAATTGCAGAAGAAGGCATCTTTCGATTACGTTGTCGACGGGCAATTAAATTGGCAAGACCATTTTAGACCATTCTCACGAATGTTCTCAGGCATTAGTTCAAGCGGCTTGACAAGATGGTATGATAACAACACTTTCTACAAACAACCCATAATCACAGAGAAGGTACAATATTTAGGAACAGGCCTAAACGAATATTTTCGCTATGATCTAATTCCAGCTAAAACAGCGAAGAAAGCAATCCTTCCTGGCCCATACACTTTTGCCCATAGTTCCAAAAGGGCAGCCTACAATTCAATGACGGATTTGGTAAACGACTTGGCCCATGCACTCCAAGAACTATGCAGACGATTGGTAGAACATGGATACTCATATTTTCAATTCGACGAACCTGCTCTAACGTTTCATAAAACCAACAACGATGAACTCACCATCGCCAGAAACGCGTTTGAGATTCTGGGTCACATACCGAATGCAAAGACATGTCTAGAGACATACTTCGGAGACGCCGCCCCCATCCTCGACAGCCTCTTAGAATTCAAGACAGACTGTATTGGAATCGATCTATACGCTACTTCGCTAGAATCAATTCAAGATTACAGATTTGACAAGGAACTGGCTTGTGGGTGTATAGACGGACGAAATTCCCTGTTGGAAACCCCTAATGATCTAGCAAAATTACTCCACAAAGCCGAGAAAATCACAGATAAGATTGCCATCTGCCCTAACTGTGATCTCGAATTCCTCCCCTACACTGTTGCAGAGAAAAAGATTCAACTCCTTTCAGAAACTAAGAACCAAGTGAAGTTGTGATGAAACTCTTCCCAGTTCAGGAAATCGGCAGCTTGCCCAAAGCCCCTTGGCAAATTGCCTATCTACGCAACGGCCACCCTACTGATGCAGATCTTCAGCACCTCTCAAAATGGGCAAGAGTATCAAATTTTGAAGCGGAGACACAAACCAGATCAGTGCTGTCAAGTCCAAAAACAAGAGAGACTGAGAGAACACTCAGAGAATACTCTTCACTCTTCGGCCTCAGATACCTAGAATCCGCAGGCCTCGACATAGTATACGACGGAGAAGCAAATCGAATTGAGATGTATGAACACGCGATCAGAAATTCCAACGGATTTGAATTCTACGGCCACGTACGATCATTCGACAACCGATATTACAGAAAAGCAGCGTGCGTCGCCAAAGCAGAATTTCGGAACCCCTACCACCTCGACGAATTCAACTACGTCAAGGCACATACAAAACGTAAAACCAAAATCCCAATAACTGGTCCC
>CAYWMG010000259.1:0-2882 GCA_964459245.1 uncultured Candidatus Bathyarchaeia archaeon | reverse complement strand
CTGAGTACGCTAAGGTATTTCCGCGATGAATACGTTGCACACATTGAAGGCAAGACATGCCGGGCTGGAGTATGCAAAACGCTAAGTGGGAAGTGAACGCATGAGCACTCCAATTCGCATAAGAACACTCATAATAGACGGCCGCGACGTAAGCGCCCGCGAAGATGAAACAGTACTTCAGATAGCACAAGAGAACGGTATCTACATTCCAACTCTCTGCCAAATTGAAGGACTATCACCCGTCGGAGCATGCCGCCTATGCCTCGTTGAGATCAAAGGACGCCCCAAACTCTTTCCCGCATGCACCCTCCCGGCTGAGGAAGGAATTGAAGTCATCACCCAATCCGAACGCCTTACCAGATACCGCAGAATGATCCTAGAACTGCTCTTCTCAGAACGTAACCACATCTGTTCCGTATGCATCTCAAATGGCCATTGCGATTTACAAGATCTAGCTCAGACGCTTGGAGTCACCCACGTACGTTTCCCATACCGCAACCCATCGCTTGCGGTGGATGCGTCACACAGACAATTCGCAATAGACCACAACCGATGCATCCTGTGTACACGCTGTGTTCGCGTCTGCGATGAGATCGAGGGAGCCCACGTTTGGGATGTAATGGGTCGAGGCATCGAAAATCGCATAATAGTGGATCTCAACCAGGCTTGGGGAACATCCGAAACTTGCACGAACTGCGGCAAGTGTATCCAAATATGTCCAACTGGCGCGCTCTTCGAGAAAGGCAAAGCAGTAGCAGAGATGGTTAAGAAACGTCAATTTCTCACACACCTCACCACCATGAGGAAGAGTGACGAATGAAACAACGACTCGCAACAGCCTGGTTAGGCGGATGTTCAGGCTGCCACATGTCACTCCTCGACATGGACGAACGATTACTGGACCTAAGCGATAGAATCGAGTTAGTTTATGGACCATTAACCGACATCAAGACATTCCCAGAGAACGTCGACATTACACTTGTAGAAGGGGCCGTGGACAATGTCGATAATGAAGAGAAGATTCGTCTCATCCGCGAACGAACGAAGATTCTAGTCTCACTCGGCGACTGCGCTATCACCGGTAACGTGCCGTCAATGAGAAACCAATTCACAAATGACGATGTTCTTCAAAGAGCGTATGTGGAGCAAGCAACACAAGACAAAGGAATTCCGAAAGAAAATGTGCCGACACTGCTTACGCATGTTCGACCGATCCATTCGGTTGTGAAAGTTGACTTCTTCATACAAGGCTGCCCTCCGCCAGCTGACGTGATCCACTTTGCAATTACAGAGCTATTGGAAGGACGCCGCCCAGAACTCGTAACGACACGTTTCGGAAAATGATGGAGTTAATGAAACTTTGAAAACCATAACCATCGAACCCGTAACTCGAATTGAAGGGCACGCAAAGGTTACAATTGAACTGGACGATGATGGAAAAGTACACGACGCCCATCTCCACGTAACAGAATTTAGAGGCTTCGAAAAACTTTGTGAGGGACGCCCATTTCATGAGATGCCCTCACTGATGGGTCGCGTCTGCGGAATCTGCTCAGTCAGTCACATGCTCGCCTCGGCAAAAGCCTGCGACTCGTTAATGGCTGTACGGATACCGGAGACGTCTATAAAACTACGTCGAATAGCAAACCTTGCCCAACTCGTTCAATCTCATGCCTTGAGCTTCTTCTATCTCTCATCACCTGACCTACTTCTCGGCATGAATTCTGAACCTTCGCGCCGAAACATAATAGGAGTCTTAGAAAAACACCCCCAGCTGGCAAGAGACGGCGTACTCCTGCGCAAGTTTGGACAACAAATTGTCGAACTGCTGAGTGGAAAACGCATCAACGCATCATGGATCGTGCCCGGCGGAGTCAACAATCCACTCTCAGAAGAGGCACGAATCAAGATCCACGCAATGATCCCAGAAGCCTTATCGATCGCTCGACGCACCTTGGACTGGTACAAGACCGTGATCCGCAATTATGCAGAAGAGATACAAACCTTCGCAAATTTCCCGACACTCTTCATAGGCCTAGTAAACCCCTCAAATGGTGGGTTGGAACATTACGACGGGCAATTGAGAGTTGTGGATGAGACGAGTTACGTCATTCAAGATCAGATCGATCCGTCTTCGTACGCTGACATAATTGGAGAAACGACCTTATCATATTCCTACTTGAAAGCACCTTACTATAAACCGGTCGGCTATCCACAGGGAACCTACCGTGTTGGACCACTCGCACGCCTAAACGTAATCGACAGGATAGATACGCCGCAGGCTCATGAAGAATGGATTGAATACCGCACCCTGAGCAGTAGAGAAGCAATACTTAGCAACTTTCACAACCATTATGCTAGACTGATTGAGATAATGCACGCGATTGAAAGAATCCAACAACTCTTGGATGACCCTCAAATCACGAAGAAGAACGTGCGGGCAACTGCGGGAGCAAACAACACAGAAGGCATAGGAGTGACAGAAGCACCCCGCGGCACACTGATACATCATTACAAGACAAACGAAGACGGCATCATGATATGGGCAAATCTAATAGTGGCTACCGGACACAACAATCTCGCTATGAATAAAGGCGTACTGCAAGTCGCCAAGCATTTCGTTAATGGTAACAGTCTCTCCGAGGGGATACTAAACCGAGTTGAAGCAGTGATCAGAACATTTGACCCATGCCTCAGCTGCTCTACCCATGCACTGGGCGAAATGCCCTTGTCCATTGAATTGATTGACGCACACGGACACATGATTCAAGAAGTAAAGAGAGATTAGTATTGGTTAGAGTGCTGGTTATCGGCTACGGCAATACTTTGCGTGGCGACGATGGCGTAGGCTTCGTGGCCGCTGAGCAGCTGAACAAAACGAT
>CAYWMG010000258.1:0-6462 GCA_964459245.1 uncultured Candidatus Bathyarchaeia archaeon | reverse complement strand
TAGTGAAGTTTGGTGGATCAAGCCTTGAATAATTATAGTGTCGACGGGAACATTACCGGGAACCTGAAAGAAGGAAAGAAATAAGAAGCGAACTGAAGGTAATGTAATGCTATCGGGAATTAGTGAAAATGTTGCGTTCGGAAAAGCAGTATCAATTGACGAAAGAAAGAACGCTTATAGGTGGTGAAAAATGTGGAATCAGGAAAAACTCGTAGATTAAGGCGCATAATGAGAACAGATTCGAAAACACTCATCATTGCAATGGATCACGGAACGACGATCGGACCGGTTCAGGGACTTGAAGATATGCAAAAGACAGTTAGACAAGTGGTGGACGGCGGAGCTGATGCGGTGCTGTTTCACAAAGGAATCGCAAAACATGTCGACACTCTAGGGTCCGGACTGATAGTCCACGTTTCAGCATCAACAACGCGGGGTTCTAAGCCGAACCTTAAGGTTGGAGTTTGCACGGTGCAAGAAGCCATCAATCTAGGTGCTGATGCTGTTTCAGCGCATATCAACATCGGCTCCGAAGAAGAACATGTGATGCTCGAGGCTTTAGGCTCACTATCACGAGAATGTGATTCATCTGGCATGCCTCTTCTGGCCATGATGTATCCAAGGGGGCCAAACATCAAAAATGATCACGAGTATGACGTGGTCTCCCACTCGGCGCGCATCGGAGCAGAACTAGGTGCAGATATCGTAAAGACTGTATACACTGGTGACGTGGACAGCTTCCGACGAGTGATCAAAAGCTGCCCGGTACCAATCGTGGTGGCTGGTGGAGCGCAAATGAAAAACGATATGGAAGTACTTGAACTCGCGGAAAACTCGCTCAAGGCAGGAGCTGCTGGGCTTTCCTTTGGTAGAAACGTATTCCAACATTCTTCCCCAGAGATCATGAGCAAGGCGTTGGTTGCTGTTGTTCATAGTGGAACTTCAGCGAAGGAAGCACATAAAATCCTAGAGGCTTCGTGATGAAGCAACTCTGGCTCCGACTCGACTTTGACACTCCTGCAAAACTCAAGTCGGAACTATTGCACAGCGCAGAGGGTAGATGTAGTGCGGTGATCGTGGCTCCAGAAGATGTTGAACTTGCGAAGCGCTCAAAACTCCAGATAGTATCAACAGGTAGCCATTCTGACATAACGGTCGTGACCCCAAGCGAGTACGAGGGCGGCAGGAGCCCGAAAGTTAAGATCAAGTCGGCAGTACAGATCGTTGTCAAAGACGCATCAGATGAAGCCAAGGTAGTAGAACTTGCCGAACTTGGCATTCAATACCTGATTGTGCAATGTCCGAATTGGAAGGTCATCCCATATGAGAATTTGATCGCTAAAACAAGAAACAAATCATCTCTCTTAGCCGACGTGTCCAATCTGCAGGATGCCAAACTAGCATTGCAAACTTTGGAATTGGGCGTAGACGGTATAGTACTTTCAGCTAAATCTGCTGAGGAGATACTTGAGATGGATCGCATTATGCGTTCGCTCCAGACCGCTTTGCAGCTTGAGCCAGCGAAAGTGCTGTCAGTGAAACCTCTTGGATCAGGAGTTAGAGTATGCGTTGACACTTGTGAGCTTATGTATCCTGGAGAAGGCATGCTAGTAGGTTCTCAATCAGCGGGATTATTCCTTGTTGAAGCTGAAGTTCACAGGAATCCGCATGTTGATCCTCGTCCATTCCGAGTAAACGCTGGGCCTATATCGTCTTACATACTTAGCCCAGGGCTCAAAACTCGATACCTTTCCGATCTAAAGGCGGGCGATGAAGTCCTTATTGTTAATCGCGAAGGCAAAATTAGAACAGGACATATTGGTAGGGTCAAGATTGAACGTAGACCTATGCTCCTTGTGGAAAGTGAAGTGAAGGGTAAGCTGTATGCACTTATTGTTCAGAACGCGGAAACAGTAAGACTAGTATCTGGATCTGCATCCAAGTCTGTATCCGAACTATCAGCAGGTGATGAAATGCTCATATTCATCGAGGAAGGGGGTCGACATTTCGGCACGCTGGTTACTGATGAAATGGTGATTGAGCGGTGAGCAAGAGATGTCAATAAGGCTTCCCAAAAGACGCCAGAGTGGTCTCCTTCGCGATGGGAAAATTGGATGTTGCTTCGAGAGTCCTCTCACCCATCTTTGGAGCTGAACTCGCATTCGCTGCGATGAATGAGGAATCAAGAACAGGCGGTTGGTCAATTAAGCATTGACGAGCTCCGAAGAGTGTAGAGACTGTTTGACATCGCCTAGGATTTCCGGCAAGACCGCAGTCTACGGGATTATCGGAGATCCAGTTGACCATTCGATGAGTCCTATAATTCAAAATGCTGCATTCCGCGGGATGTGCTTAGATGCTATCTATGTTCCGTTTCATGTTAAGAAATCAGATCTAAAGCAGGCGGTCGAGGGGTTAGCTGCAACTAGAATAAGAGGCTTCAATGTTACAGCTCCCCATAAGGTCAGCATAATACGCTACCTAAATAGCCTCGATCGTAACGCAGTTGACATTCAGTCTGTGAATACTGTCATTAACCGTAATGGCGTCCTAGTAGGTTTCAACACGGATGGAATAGGAGCTCTAAAAGCGATAAAGGTCAAGCGTCTGCATTATGCTTCTGTTCTGATTTTTGGTGCTGGTGGGGCAGCGCGAGCAATTGCACACGCATATGCACCTAAAGTAATGGCAATACGTATTGTCAATAGAACATTGTCAAAAGGAAAAATGTTGGAGCGCTCAATAAGGAAAAAATTAAAGCGAAATGTCGAAATTGAGGCAGTTTCGCTTGTAGACCAACGAATTTCTGAATATGTTCGGAGCGCGGATATTATCGTCAATGCTTCGTCAATGGGAATGAATAACAAAAACAAGTTGCCTGTCAAGACAGACTGGTTTCAATCACGTCAAGTGGTTTTTGATATTGTCTATAATCCCGTCGAAACCGAATTTCTAAGACTCGCCAAGAGTGCAGGCGCTGGAACCATCAATGGATTAGAAATGTTACTGAATCAGGGATGCTGCTCATTCAAATTGTGGACTGGACTTAATGCTCCTATTACATTAATGCGCCGAGTGATGATCGACCAGTTGGCAAAAACTTATGCACAGAGCTGAAGCTGTCAGCCATGGCGCTATTACAATTGTGAACGCCATGGCCACGGGAAAAGGGGCAGCACTTGGAATTCGTTTGTTGACAAAGGCGAGAGTAGAACTTACTGACAAAGCCGGACGTATATCTTGTCGTATCATGACTGATGCTGAAGAAAACACATCATTATTGCATGCAACTGTAATGCGCGTACTTCGCAAATATGGGGCGCATCGTAAATTCGGGGCCAACGTAGAAACCACCTCTAACATTCCGATAGCTGTTGGACTGAAGAGCAGTAGTGCAGCAAGTAATGCAGTTGCTCTGGCGACTGTCTCAGCGCTCGGACGACGTGTGAACGACCTCGAAATTGTGCAGCTTGCGGTCAAATCCAGCTTGGATGCAGGAGTTACACTTACCGGCGCATTCGATGATGCTAGCGCCTGTTATTTTGGAGGGCTCATAGTAGCTAACAATAGGACGAATGAAATATTGAAACGCTTTAAACAGATCGACAGTTCTCTTCGTGTTTTAATCTATATCCCTCATGGGAAGAAGTACAGTGGAGCCGTCCAGCGTGATAGATTTAAAAAAATCAAAGGCTTAGTTAATCTTGCTCATAAGGAAGCTATAAGAGGGAACTATCCGCTTTCCATGACTTTGAATGGAGTTGCATACTGCAGAGCCTTCGGTTACGATATATCTCCAACTACTGATGCACTCCAGGCAGGTGCAATTGCAGCCGGCCTATCCGGAAAAGGTCCGGCAATTGCGGCTATTGTCCCGAATAAGAAGACCAAACGTGTACTCTCAGCCTGGTCTTCCTATCCTGGTAGAGTCATAGAAACAAGATTTAATCTCGATAAAGCAACAGTGAGAGTGAACTTTTGAACGTGAAGATCAAGCCTAGCCGCCATCTAAAAGGTCACATAACAGCTCCTTCCTCAAAGGCCCAAACGCATCGTGCCTTTTTCACGGCACTACTGACGAATGGAATAACGAAGATCGTTAACCCGCTATTATGCGACGACACGAAGGCTACCGCGAACGTGATTACTGCTCTTGGAGCCAAGATTTCCGGTTCAACTTCCGAGCAATCTGTATTGGGCTTTGGGGGACCACAACCTCCAACGGCGGCCTTGAATTGCGGTGAAGCGGGTGTAACAATGAGGTTTGTAATTCCAATTCTCAGCTTAACTGGCGTCGAATGTCAAGTCAGAGGAGAAGAGTCGTTGATGCGTAGACCCATCGAACCCTTAGCAAATGCGCTGAAGCAACTCGATGTTCTGATCACAACTCAAAACGGATTGCTGTCTGTGTGTGGTGGTCCGCCAGAAGGTGGAGAGATAGCAATTCGTGGTGACGTGAGTTCCCAATTCATTTCAGGTCTGTTGCTCGCTGGAACATTAATGAAGAAAGGGTTGGTGGTGAACGTCACTTCACCACTGGAATCACGTAACTATGTACTCTTAACAATTGAAGCTTTGAGGAGGCATGGAGTAAATATTCGTATTGTTGGAAACATGTCACGTTTAGAAGTGCCTGAAGGTCAAAGATTTTTGCCTGCAGTTCATAAAATTCTAGGAGATTTTTCATCAGCATCGTGCATTCTAGCAGCGGCAGCTATGACCAGATCGCCACTTGCAGTTCACAACCTAAATCGAAGTTTGGAGCCAGATTCAGTTTTCATTGACATTCTATCTAGAATGGGAGCAAAAATCAAAGTGGAACATGATGAAGTGAAGGTTGAGAGCGGAAAGTTGAAAGCAGCAAATATCAACTTGAAAGATTGTCCGGACCTCGGACCAGTAGTCGCTGTTCTGGGTTGCTATGCAGAGGGGAAAACGGAAATTACGGGCGCCGCAAGGTTACGCTACAAAGAATCCGATAGGTTAGGCTCTATGCAGTCTGAATTGCATTCATTGGGTGCTGACATTACCGAAACTGACGACGGGCTCATCTTGAAGGGACCGACAACATTGAAGGGTGGCAGCGTATGCGCACATAATGACCACAGAATTGCAATGGCCCTCTCAGTGGCTGCGTTAGGCGCCCAAAGCGAGGTTGTTATAAGAGGTGCAGAATGTGTCAGTAAGTCGTATCCAAACTTTTTCGAAGATTTGCGAAAAATAGGAGTCGGGGTTGAAGTGATTGAGTGATAACTCGTTCGGAAAGATGTTCTCAGTTACGGTGTTCGGAGAGAGTCACGGCCCATGCGTAGGTGTGGTGGTAGAGGGTTGTCCGGCAGGTCTCCGACTGAGCGTCGAAGATGTCCAGAACGAGCTTGACCGGAGACTGCCTCCAGATGTCAGCTTGACCTCGGCTAGGAGAGAAAAGGATGAAGTGCAAGTTCTATCAGGCGTTCATGATGGCTTCACTACGGGTGCTCCACTGGGATTGCTCACTTGGAACAAAGATGTACGTTCTCAAGATTACAATAAATTGAATGACGTCGCTAGGCCTGGGCATGCAGACTTCCCAATGCGAATCAAGTATGGCAATTTCAATGACTTAAGAGGAGGTGGACGCGCTAGTGGAAGATTAACCGTTCCATTAATTATGGCAGGTGCGATAGCAAAGAAACTTCTAAAACAATTCGATATCGATATCTTCGCTCATACAATCCAAATCCATAATGTACGTGTCGGAAAAACATTGACGCGGGAGACAATCAAGCGTGACACATTCACTAATTCCGTGAGATGCGCTGATCCCAAAATTGCAGAGAAGATGAGGGAAGCTATCCTGAAGGCACGAGAAGAAGGTGATAGTTTAGGGGGCGTTGTTGAATGTATTGCGGAGGGTGTCTCTCCTGGTGTTGGGGAGCCATTTTTTGATAATCTAGACGGAGATCTTGCGAAGATTGCATTCAGTATACCAGCGGTGAAGGGATTCGAAGTCGGACTGGGATTCAACGCATCATCAATCAAAGGTTCAGAGAACAACGATCCATATACTACTCTTAATGGAAGAATCGTGACAACGACAAATAACGCCGGCGGCATACTTGGTGGGCTGTCAAATGGAATGCCGATTGTAGTCAGGCTAGCATTCAAGCCCCCCTCGTCGATACCGAAGGAACAGCGTACAGTAAACTTGAAGGAGATGAAGGACACAAGCGTCCAGGTTACGGGGCGGCATGATCCATGTATCGTGCCTAAAGCTGTTCCAGTTGTCGAGGCTACAGTTGCAATAGTACTTGCGGATCACTGTATTCGTTCTGGTAAGATTCCGCGAGTCCTGGGAGTGAAAGAATCACGGTAGTGATGCTTGAACCGCAGCGTTGAATCGTCTGTAAGATGTCGCGAACCGTTCATGGGTTTCTACAAATCTCCGGCCTGATCTTAGCATTCGCTCTAAACGTCTCGGTG
>CAYWMG010000257.1:0-6098 GCA_964459245.1 uncultured Candidatus Bathyarchaeia archaeon | reverse complement strand
GCTACACTTCAAAAAAGCAAGTATGTCACTCTATGAAGATTGAGGCTGGCGACAACGTGCTATAACTCTAAATCTATATTTGGTCGCTAGGATTTATCAGCCGCAGGAAAATTGACTCAGAGTTCGAAGGTGCAACTCGGGAGGATAGCAACGTACTGGGCAGTTCTCACCATAATCTTTGCTATCCTGTGGGCGTTCCTCCTGAACCTTCTCAACCTGACCGGATCGTTGCCAGCTCTTTCGCTTCTCATACCGATTCTCCTAGGCGCAGTTTTCTCAATTCTACTCTACTTCAACAGAGACCATCAAATGTTAGAGTTCGATGATGCCGGATACTCGATTCAAAAGGGGAAGAGGCACCTTGAGACTCATCGTTGGCCAGAGTTCAAGGAATGCTCACTGGTCAAAGACGGCCCCCGCTGCAAAGTTCGATTATACTTGGAAAGGGATGGAGGCCACTCTGACGTTGACTCGTCAGCGAGTGGAGTTGAGGCCTACGAATTCCGTGACTTGGCCTTCTCTCGTATTAGTTCAAGCGCTTCAGGGAAAGAAGCCGCCGCAGACGTCTTCAGAGGTCTTGAGAGGGAGATTCACGACGGAAGAGCATATTGGGTGGCTGATTTGAACGAGACATTCAAAGATTACCAGTTGTCGGGTGAAATCTTCCCGTTAATTGCTCGGGGCGGCACTCGACCGAAAGGTTTCCTCCTATCACGTTTTGTAGCATTCACAGTTATGCCCGACTATAATGTTTGCATGTACACTAGTCGGTTGGAGAGTTCAACAAGAGATGTGAGAGGGAAAATATTACGACTAATCAGAATAATAGAAACCCAGCGCGATCAGAAGAACATTAAATGGTCGTGGCTATTACTGGTAGGAGATGATGCACTGCCCGGCCAAAGCACAAGGCTGATTGAGGAATTCTCCGCTAAGGATCTAGGAATAGGCTTTGTTAATTTAATGACGGGAAATTTGATTGTGAGCCGTAATCAGCTTGGGCGAAGTTTGGCGAACCAAATGCATATGGGTCGACTTGTAAGAGATCTACGCAGAAGGAAGTATATCTGATCGTATGTTAGCCTTCCACTCGTTGAAGTTTCTTGATCTTTTCGCCATCAATTTCAATTAGGTAAGCACTCAAGATGCCTTCGGTGTATTCTGAACCTGGATTCATGCATTGAGTACGGCCTATCTTCATCCACCCACGGCATTCGTGGATGTGGCCATGCATTCCAAGCAATGGTTGGTACTTTTCTATTACTGACCTAACGGATTTTGACCCTACAGGAATCAACACTGGCCTTCCCGATGCAGTTACTGGTTTAAGTTGCTTGTCCAGCAGTGGTGCTTGGTCGATTTGAGATTCGAACGGTGGGCAGTGTAGACAGAATAATGATCGGTTAACATTTTTTACTTGCGAGGCCAATTTTTCCAACTTAACCATTAACTCCTCCTCTGAACATTCTCTTGGGCTATTCCATGGAGTTGGATTGGACCATCCGCAGCATGCAGCTTCATGCTCGCCATCTAGGTTGATTACTGATTCTTCAGCGTAAGTCACGTATGGACAGTTTTTAATTACTTCGTCAAGTTCGAATTTATCGTCGTTTCCAGGATGGATCAGAACTTTCACATCTTTAGGAACCTTTTGCGGGATAAGGTCGAACCAGTCCTGAAGGGTTCTGCTTTCTAGGTTAGCGAATATCTTCTCTATCTCATCTTGTGAAGCTTTTTCCAGTTTTTCAAACTCTAACTGATTACATACGTATGGGATGTAGCATTGTTCTCTAACTCTTTTCTTGAACTGATTGAGTGTGTCTGGTTGAATTATGTGTGTTTGATCGAGGAAGTCTGCTTTGTAGGTTCCGTCAGCTTGAAGCACGATTGGCGTTAGGATTTTGCCTGTAAGGTCTCCGCCCATAATTAGCCAGTTCACTTTGAAAATGGAGGCGGAGTTGAGAAATTTGCGCCAGACCTGTTCGCTGCCGTGGAAGTCTGAGGCGAATAGTATTCTAACTTTGACCAACTAGTTATCTTGCGGTATGGGTTTTTGTTCGTATTTCAAGTTTTGGCGTTAGTCCTAATCACGATTGACTTCCTCAACCACATTGTACCATTTTTTTGCAGGCCCAACTTTCGCTCGAAGTTTCCATTGTACAGTTTTCGGCGTATTATTGATGATTTCTTGAAGTTTGTCTATTCTTCCTGAAATAATTGACCTGTCCTCTATTGTTAGTGCAGCATATTTGGGTAAGAATTCCTTGATCTTCTCAAGGTTCAAGTTAACTGTGTAGTTGAATCCCCACTGGTTAGAGAGTATCCTAGCGATATAATTTGCATTTATCTCTTCAGTGTCTATGGATCCAATCTCGTGTTCTCTTAGAAGTATCATGAGGTCATGGATATCTTTCTCATTGATTTGGACGATCTGGAGCTTCTGGAGCAATAATTCAGCGAGGGGGACTGTAGGTGAGTCAAGGTTGAGTCTATCTGAGTAGTCTATCACGTGGCACATCTCTAGCTTGTCAAGAAAGACGTCGATTGCTTTGTTTCCATCTTTGTCGTTGAAGATTTGTCTATGCCTACCAGTAGCTCCCGTGAGCATCAATGATACGTAGGGTTCGTATCCTAAGTCTACGAAGAGTTTCTTCGTGAGTGGGCGAAACTTGCTGTAAGTAACGAAATCCATATCATGTTTTGGAATCCGTTTGAGCTGTTCGTACAAGACCTCGTACTTGGGGCAATGTATCCTGATCGCTGCTCCTCCAAGAATTCTAATAGGAACCTTTCTCTCGTCGGCTACTGAAATTATTCTACGAATCTCTTTTGCGAAATCGTTGAATGTGTCGGTCTCACTCAACCAATTGTTCAACTCGGAATTTGTGATTCGACAAAGCTTTTTGTGTTTTCAAATATTATGATCTGCGCTATTAAACTCGACTAATCATATTGTACTATTCTGATGCTGTCAGAGAATTGCGTGTGTTATTGTTAACATCCAACTGTAAATTGGATTCGCGCTGCGAACGTTTCAATGAAGGGTTCAAGGGCGATTTCAGATTTTTCTCAAGATAAACAACCGCATTTTGAAGGTGAATGATTGGGCTGACCGGTTCGAATCTTAATTTGACCGGATGCCTAACAACAGCGCATTACCTGTTGAGGTTATAGTAAGTGTCTGTTGAGAAGCAACAAGCTCTGGCCATATCAATTTCGGGCCGGATGACTGAGGGTCATCAGGTGGTGAATTATCTTTGGATCTTAATGTTGGGATTCGGTATTCTCTCGTGGGAGTTAGCGACCCGACTGAATCTAATTCCCAGTTCGAATATGCCCACATTCTCCAGCGTGTTAGGAGTCTTTCTAACTTCGGTTCAGCAGCCGGCGTTCCTTCTTCGTGTCGCTCATAGTTTCATTAACCTAATTTTTGGACTTGTGTTGGCTTTCTCTATTGCTCTTCCAACGGCTTTTGTTGCGGGAAGTAGGAACCCGTTCGACGTAACTCTAACCCCGCTCGTAATGTTGTTTGGTGCTCTTCCAGACCTATCCTTCCTTCCCTTGCTTGTCCTATGGTTAGGGCCGGGCGACTCTGCTGCGATAATAATGGCTTCGGTTGCTGCATTCTTTCCAATCTACTTCACGGTTAGGGAGGGGACTAGGAATATCCCTCGAGAGCTCTTTGATGTCACTACCGTCTTCAAGTCAGATCATCTGTCAACATTCACGAAGATGGTTATGCCTGCAATATCGCCTTACCTGTTTAGTGGCTTGAGATTAGCTTACGATTTCGATTGGGAGATCGTTATCGCCGTAGAGATTGTCGCCAAAGTCTCTGGGATTGGGAACCTCATACAGGGTACAGTGAGTGGAGGATCGCTAACCGAAGGGTTCGCTGCTATACTCGCTATAGGAATTCTCGCAGTTGCGGTTGACCGACTATTCTTCGGGTCATTGGAGTCGTGGTCCAGGAGATGGTCCTGATGGGAGCACATGTCGAGTTAGACAATGTAACGAAATTCTATGCGGGGCGAGAGAAGCAACTTCACACGTTACATCAGGTAAGTTTCGACATAGGCCATGGAGAATTCATAAGCATAGTTGGACCAAGCGGATGCGGCAAGTCAACATTACTAAAGATCATCGCCGGACTGGATTTTCCAACCTCAGGAGAAGTCAGAGTCAAAGGAGATACAGTCCGCGGACCACATGCTCAGATTAGTATGGTCTTCCAAGCGTTCGGGTTATTCCCATGGAGAACTGTACTGGAAAATGTTGAGTATGGTTTGGAGTTGCGTAAAGCTCCGAAGGAAGAGAGACGAACAATTGCCAGGAAATACTTGGAAATGGTGGGATTAGAGGGATACGAACACATGTATCCCAAGCAACTGTCTGGAGGAATGAAGCAGAGAGTAGGAATAGCACGGGCCTTAACGGTCGATCCTGAAGTTGTCCTGATGGATGAGGCATTTAGCGCAATTGATGAAGTGACTGCTGAAGTTCTACGTGAAGAGGTCGGTGCCATTCACAAACAAACCGGGAAGACCTTCGTCCTAGTTACCCACAATTTACCGGAAGCAATCGAACTAGCGGACAAGGTGGTAGTGCTCTCTGCGAGGCCGGCGAAAGTTAAGAAGATCTTCCATATAGACCTCAGCAGGCCACGGGATAAGGCTCATTCAACGTTCGTTCACATGCACACAGATATCCTGCATCTTCTGAAGGAAGAGTTAGAGAGCACGCTTCTCCGCCACAAATTAAGAGGACTAAAGGAGATCCAGAAACTTCAAGATCTGGAAAGCATGAGCGACTAGAAGACTAGGATTAAGCCTACTTTAAGCTGTGACCACACCTAGGACAAAACTTCGCATGCCCTTGTGCCGAGGCTCCGCAACTAGGACAGATCAACAACGCTTGAACTACAGGCGGAGGCTGAGCCGGATGGCCTGCAGGTATGGCGATCTCCTTCTTCAGCAACACAACGTCTTCCAAAGAAAGAACATCATCCCATGATACGTCGAGCTCTGACCCGTTCTTCGTTACAACAACGAAGGCGAGGTTTCTATTGTGAAAATCGACTGACACATCCTTCACGTTCCCAACCAATACCCCCTTCGTATCAATAACTTGCAACCCCATAAAACGCTGGACTGGCAGAAACTTAACAGATTTATCTGACAACGCTGGCACACTCACTCAGAGAAGTACCTGCCAATCTATTTGCTTTGTGCCCAGGAAGAATGACGCAGATATCTAAATCCTCAACTAAACCAGCGCTCATCTTGAACGTATTGGCGTTGCCAAGCAAAATAACGCTCTGCAGAATGGTGAAAGAACGACTGTACAATGGTGCTTATCAAGACAGCAATGGCAGGAGTAGTGCTTCTAGTGATGGGCGTATTGGTGTTCAATTATGCGGGGCAATTCATTATGATGATGGTTCAGAGTACGCAGCGTACAGACCTAGAGCCGCACGTTGAATTTCGTGTCGGCGAGGTTAGCCAAAGATCCTACTCGCTCCCGGCAACAGTTACGGTTTTTGGAGTTGTGAAAACCAGCCAAGTTCCAACGAACGAATCTAGTGATGTGCGGTTCCTCGTCTTTGACGACTTGAATTATCAAAAATGGAATACGGGTGCACAGGCTGATTCCGCTTACTCTTCTGAGAAGCAAGGTCAATTTAACTACACCTTTACAACAACCAAGAGTGGGGCATACCATTTCGTGTTTGATGACCGGGCGTCCATGTACAAGAAGTACGTGGCCTTCTCCATATCCTATAACGAGGTTGTCAGGAGTCAGGTACCTGACTCACGGTTTCAATACGTAGCCTGGGCCATGCTGGTCGGCGGCGCAATACTGCTTGTGTATGGGCTTGTTAGGAAGCCACCCCTCAGATGGGCGTAGAAGAGTACTAAGCCCTAAATATGCGCCAACGCTTATCGGGATTGATTCCTGAATGAGTGGGCTTACAAAAAAGGTCATCTACGCCGATAAAACATTAGGCCTAATCCTAGGCGTTAATGAAGGAACTCTCGTGAGCTATTCTGAACTTATGAAAGGACTGCACCGATACATCAAGGAGAAGGATCTCAAGA
>CAYWMG010000256.1:0-4744 GCA_964459245.1 uncultured Candidatus Bathyarchaeia archaeon | reverse complement strand
TCCAGGATAGCTTTCCTACACTTTGGACACAGGAACTCATCAGTTTCGGGTGCATTATGCCTTATCAGGGCGTCGAGCAGATTCTTCTTTGAAGCCTCTCTCGCCAAGTCGGTTAAGGAAACCAACCCAAGCACTTTTCGCCGTCAAAAACGGCAAGCGTGGAGAAGTTATTCTGCACAATTATCTTGGCCGCTTCCTTCGTTGAGGCTTTCGCATCCACCTTAAGGAGCGGCGCCATAACCTCGCCCACTTTCACCTCATCAGGTTTCTTGTTCAAAGAGACAAAGCGTCGGAGTAGTGCTCTATCAGTCAACATGCCCACTGCCTTATCGTTGTGAAGGGCGATAGCTCCAGAAAACTTCTCGCTATTCATAACCTTACAAGCCTCAAAGACTGTGGCCGAATAATCCACCTGAGGCACGCCAGTGGACATCACATCCCTGACTTTAACCAACAATGATCACCCGTACCATTTTCGCGTTAAGCAATTAGCAGGCGTTGTATACTCTTGTGCCTTCATATTCAAGTTTACGTTCAAACTTTTTCGTCTCTCCTGCATTGAGCAAAGCGTAATCGTTAATTAAACGGCACCACAGTTGTAGTTGATGTGAATTTTTGAATGGTCTCAGAGAAAGTATTGCGTTTTCAAGGAAAGAACAAGGATCTAGCCCAACTCTCGCAACAAATAGTTCAACAATTACAGGTTGAAGGATACAAGGTTCAGTCGACCACGGCTCCGTTAGGACAAGTGATTCAAGCTAAGAAGGGTGGGATATTGCGAGATATTATAACCGCCGATCGAGCGTTCACAATAACCATCTCAGGGCAACCGAACGATTTTACAGTGCATATTGGAATTGGAAAATTTATCCAGAACCTTGCAGTAGCAGCCGTCGAAACATTGTTACTCTCAGTTCTCTTCCTTGCAGTCGATATTCCAGAAATGCTCTGGACCCGTCACGTTGAAAATGAGATCATCAAAGAAATAACTCAAATAGTCGGCTAACGCGGTACACCAGCTGCTTTGCGCTGGCCCATGCAGCATTCGAGCACTATAGGTTATGTGAATCTCTGTTCAGACGCTTCATGGGCTAAATCATACGCTGATATTGGGATCAGCACGGATAGTAGAATCAACCTGGCAGTACCGTTCTTCCATTGATGCGTAACCCCAGCGGGAACTCGGAAGATGCATCCTGATTCTGCATCAAACTCTTCTCGATCAATCGTGATCTTTCCACTCCCTTCTACAACGAAAAAACACTCATCACTCTTAGGATGTGTGTGTGCCGCGACGCTTTGTCCAGGTTCAAAGCATAGCAATCGCACCAAACCTTTCGTATTCTCGATGAGGACTCTGCAATACTTTTCAGGAGAAAACGTCGCTAAAGTCTTAACTTTCATTGAATCACCAACTCGTACGCAATAACCCATTGGGGCTATATGCAGGAAAACTTATGCTTCATAATTTAGGTAACGACACCATAAACGCCCAGCATGAGGTTAAAAACTGTGCCAAAGACGCTTCCAGATCGCCGAATTCCCCAATTTTGCGAGAAATAATGAGACTCAAGATCATCAAACACCTCAATTATTGACCCGCCTATGCTCTCCGGAGACTTTTTGCCCATCAAAACAAGTACTACTGATGTCTTTCTGAGTGTTTCTGCGGTAGTGGAGACTTCGAAAACGTTAGACTGATCCTGACCCGGAGTCTGCTGTTAGTTCATTATGAATCTTAGATACCTTGAACAGGTGATGAGGTACGGCCAAGACGCTATCTAGAGTAGCCTTTGAAAATGCAAGGGACGAACTTACTGATTATACGTTCTACACTGAGCTGTCAGAATCAGAGAGAAAGAGGCATGCTGAGTTCAAGAGAGTTCTAGCGCGCTTAGCCGATATGGAATATGCACATTACATGTTCTGGAGCAGGTATAATTCGGAAAAACCGTCGGCCGATGCCTTCAAAATTCGATTGATGAAACTACTGAGACGAGTTCTAGGTCTCACATTCACTCTCAGGTACTTGGAAAGGAAGGAGTTGAGGTCAGTCCACAAGTACAAGGAGATAACACACCTCTTCCCACCTTCGGGCAAAAAGGTTCTGGAGCAGATTATAGCAGATGAAGAACAGCACCGGAAGGAGTTCAACAGGCGTTTCAAGGGACGAATAACCTACATCTCTTTCATCGTTCTAGGTCTGGCTGACGCACTGGTTGAGATTGCTGGTATTCACGCTGGTGCTTTAGGTATTTACAATTCAACAGAGGTTGCTGGGTTAGCTGGAATAGTTGCCGGTGCAGCTGCCTCAATCGCTATGGCATCAGCAGCGTATGCCCAAGCAAAGGCAGGGTTTAAAGGTTCAGCCGAAGCTTCCGCAATATACACTGGGATCTCATACTTCTCAGCTGCCGTTCTCTTAGCTACGCCGTATTTCATGACAAGAACAATGCTGACCGCCCTGATCGTCTCCCTAACAGTTGGGGTTATCCTGATCGCCATCATTACCTTCTTTGGATCAGTCATCTCAGGCACTCCTTTCAGAAAAGATTTCGCCGAAGTGACGAGCATAATGTTCGGCGCCGCGGGCGCCCTCTACATTCTAGGTCTGACCATTAGACATTTCACTGGAATCATAATCCCTTAGCCTCTGGTCCCTCCTACGCTATAGGAGGCAATAGGGGCGGTTCCATGTATTATTTCGTGTTTGGTTTAGACGTCTGAACGGCCCGTTCAAGGGCGCGAGCTACGTTTGCGCTTCCCATCGCTTTAATGTAGGGCCCTAATCGTGGCCCTTTCGGCGAGCCGAGTAGAAGCATGTACAATACCCTAAAGAATTCAGCTGGGTCGATTGAGTACTTCTTCGCAAGGTTGAAGATGGAGTTTTGAATTATCCTCTCATCCGTTTCCGACTTTACTATGTTGATTAGGTCCTCGACAGCCAGTCGTTGTGGCCCTGAAAGATTGATGGTTGATTCAGCAATCGTTTGAAAGTCTTTTGCCCAGCTAACCGCATAGGCTAATTCCTTTTCAATGTCTGGTGTTAGGCCGGTCTTTACAACTCCATATTCACGGAGTTTTGATTCAACGTACTCTTGACGTTTTTCTGGAGGGGCTACAGTTGCCAGATACACGAGTAAATTGTAGGGAACGTGTGCCGAGCAGGCCGCGGGAGGTTTTAGGAAATACGCGTACTCGTACAGGCCTTTCAATTTTGCAAACTCTTTCTTATCAACAACTTTTCGGATCCCGAAGTATACTTCTTCGAGATGGTGAAGTTCGTTAACGTAAGATGGTATGTCTTCAACACCAAGGTTTCGAGCGCCGGTTATTCTTTTGAACATGAGCAGATTGAGTGACTCCGGTGGGCCGTACTTGAACCAGGTCTGTGGCGTGATGACCTCTAATGATTTGGATTTCGAAATTTTCTCTCCTCCCTTATCTAAGAACAGCTCGTACCGGACGTGGAACGGAGGAGTGTATTCTAAAATTTCTTGACAAACTCGGTCATTGACTCGCACGGAATCCATGAGTTCCTTCCCGTGAGCTTCGAAGTTGATTTTGAGTGCGTCCCATCTCGCTGCGAACTCTGCCTTCCAAGGGAGCTTGCCGTGGCCATCCCTGATGTCTACCTCTCCTTTGTATCCGCAGCTTTCCAATGATTGCCCTTTGATCTCTCCCCCTTCGCACGAGTATGTGACTTTATCAGTATTTGGGTCAAATTCTTGAACTTGCGTTGTGTAAATTTTGCCGCATGAATCGCATACTGGAAAGTATGGAAGTATCATCGTGTACTTCTCCTGCCCAACTTCCTCCTTGACAATCTTTCCAATACGATCGGCAGCGTTCAGAATTTTCCTAATCTGGTTTGTGAAGAGTCCCTTCTTGTAATCGTCAGTTGCGGAGTGGAAATTGTAGACCACGCCACACTTATCCATTCCTTCTCTGAGGAGCGAATTCATGTGAACAGCGTAACTGGGATGACAATTGTACGGATCAGGAATGGACGATACGGGGTGACCGAGGTATTTCTTCAACGAATCCGGCATGCCACCGGGAACTTTTCTCAACCCATCCATATCGTCTGAGAAGGCAATGAATTCGGATTTTCGGCCCTGAGACTCTAATGCCAACTTGACTCCGTACGCCCTTATGACATCTCCCAAACTTCCAACGTGCGGGATGCCGGAAGCACCTAAACCGCTTTCAGTCCTGAGAATCTCCAACTTCCTGCCAATCTTATCCTCGCGAAGAAGCATGCGATGAGCGACCATGTCGAGCCAAGTGCCGCGACCAATTATCTCCGGCGTGACCTCCGATTTATGAGCCATTTCAAACCTACCAAGAGTAAACTCGGGCTATGAGATATTCTTTATTTGATCAGCATAAGACTGGTTACTGTTCGGTTTCAACCGGCCGGTTGCGACTGATAGCAGATTATAATATTGTTTGAAGCATCTCGAAATTACAAGAGATTCCTGGGTTAGTGCATACATGACCTGGTTAGATGGTCTGGAAACGTCAAGCAGGGGAAGCTACAGCTCAATAAATCAACAACGGACACCGTTTCTTCCGCAGACAAAGTGCTCCCTGCTGAGTATACATGTATGATTCATCCAGAATGGATTATTACTAGTTGACCTTAAGCACGTTGTATTGTTGAGGTCGAGGTGATATGTTTGAGTATGTTGGAAACAGTTCTGCAGGTTGCTAAGCGACCAGCACATCACGCGTTCGGTGT